>CAYXVA010000001.1:0-16233 GCA_964467975.1 uncultured Oscillospiraceae bacterium
CCTTGAATTTGTCGTGAGGTATAGTTTAATATGGCGATTGGGGCTTGTCAATCCCGCTCATCCGAGAAGCGCGCGGTTTATGAGCGTGAGCACCAGCAGATGCGCCGGGTAATAGACGTAGAACGTCCACTTCATGCGCCTGCCGCGTTTGCCGTTGTAGAGCAGTATTGGTACGCAAGCCAGGCATGCGCCGAGCGCCTCCAAAACGTTGTAATCAACGTTTACGACGCTGGTCGCCATCAGAGCGCCGCCCGGATATAGTGCGAAAGCCCAGAGCGCGATAACCGCGCACTGATATGCCCGTTTGCCCCTCGTGAGGTAGAGCGCCGCAATGAGCAGCACGCCCATGGCGCCGTAGTCCGTGCCAAGGTATTCCGCTGCAACCGCCAGGGCCAGCGTCGCGATTAAGGATATAATCAGACTCTTTTCCTCATATTTTTGAGCCATTTTCTGGCACAAAAATACGCTCGACGCGCCGAGGAAGAGCGTGAAGAACACGTTTGTAAGATTAAAGCCCGCAAGGCTGTCCAGCAGCCCTGCGAAACCAGGGTCAAAGCTGAAGGCAAAGTAATAAAACGGCTCGGATATCACCGCAAACAGCGCCAGGCGGCCCAAATAGCGCGGCATGCTGCGCGTCTTTGCGCAGCCCTCGGCGAGCATGAACGCAAAGAGCGGGAAAGCCGCGCGGCCCGCAAAACGCAGAAAAGACCTTAAACCTGCCGTAATGTACAGCGCCGCATCGGGGAACATGACCATAAATCCGGCCTGGCCGATAATGCTGCCGGTGTGGTCTAACGTCATAGTGAGTATGGCAACTATCTTCAGTGCAAACGAGGTCAATGCTTTCGCCTCCGTTCGGCATCGCTCGCGTTAAATTATACCACTCATCTCCGTTTCGGACAAGCGGGCTTCTTTATACGGACACTTATGTGTGCACATGCTTGCGATTTATTGTTGTATGTGTTATAATTTTGTTAATACCTTGTAAGTGAGGATCTGCACATGAAAATTCAGGAATCCGCTGAGAACTATCTCGAAACAATACTTGTCCTGCACAAGCGCAAGGGCGTTGTTCGCTCTATAGATATCGCAAACGAGATGAATTTCTCCAAGCCCAGCGTCAGCGTCGCGATGAAGAACCTGCGCCTGAACGGCTATGTGAAGGTTGACGACGACGGCAACATCGAGCTGCTCGACGCCGGGCGTGAAATCGCCGAAAAAATCTACGAGCGCCACACGCTCATCTCCGAGTGGCTGACGGCGATGGGGGTCGATCCCCAGGTCGCCGCTGAGGACGCGTGCCGCATTGAGCACGTTATTTCAAACGAGACATTCGATGCGCTCAAACGGCATGCGAGCGCTATGTCCGCTGCGGAAAATACAGGCAAGTAGGACGCTAAAATTAAAAAAGCGGTAAGGCCCGGGTTCTTCTCCCGGGCCTTACCGCTTTTCATGCCACTAATTGCTAATATATGTATTGATAATATTGCAATTATCATCTTCAATTTTTATTTTTGCGGGAGAATCCCTGCGCGAACATGCCGTAATCGTTCATTTCTTCCCCGCGCACGGTATGAGCAGCACCCGGCCGGTCAGCGCCTCGTTTTCACTCAGTCCATTGAGCGTTGTTATGAGCGCTGCCGTCGAGCGGTAACGCTTGCCCAGCGACCAGAGAGTGTCGGCATCTGTAGCCCTCACGATTGTGACTGACGGGTGAGCTGACATCTCAGCGCCCTCCTCGGCCTCAACCGAGGTTATCTGCGCGAATGTGACGCGCTTTCCACTCACGAGCTCAAAGTCAACTACGGCACGCACGTCTATGCCGCCCTGGGCTATGGCCGCGCTGCACTCGGCGCACGTCGCTAGAACACTGGAAGCGTACTCGTCCGCCGCCAGTTCCGACGGCGTCTCACAGCTCAATCGCCTCGCCGCGGCGTACACCATGCCGTCGGAGGCAGTGTACAGCACTGTGACCGATACCGCGCATCGGAGCATTCCGCCGTCGCACTCCGCCACACCTGTACGGCAGATTACGCGGCAGATATTAACCGCCGGCGGACTCGCCGCCAATGTCTCATGTACGGAAGCGCGCACCGTACTCCTGCGCTGTATGCACCCCAATTCGGACTGCGAAATGCCTATATCCAACTCGCACTCGTTGCTGTAGCAGTCGGTCATACACTGCACGCGCACGCTGTCTGTGCACACACACTGGCTCACCAGGTGGAATTCGGCGGAGATGCCCCTCTCCCCTCCTGCCAGCGACACTGCTTCAACATACTCGGCAGTGAGCATGGAGTAAACGCTGCAATCCGGGCTGGACAGGTCTGATTCCGCGTCGAGCATCTGGGAAAACTCAGTTTCAAAGCTCGCAGGGCAAAGCTCACCACTGCCCGCAGCCTCGTAAAGCAGCGTGAGACGTACGGTGCCGTTGAAAATAATTTTTGTACCAACGTTCCGTATGCTGCCTGGAATTATCTCCGTGGTGTGCCAGAGCAGTGTGCCTATGGGCAGCAGCCCGGGTTGCAGACGGTACTCGTCCGAGACAACAAAGGTCTTTTCCCGCACGCAGACAACGGGACTTATCGTCACTGTCTCCGTGAGCGTTTCAACGCTGTCGGACGACTCACCGTCCAGACCGGTTGATATTTCTAGTTTTGTCCAGTTGTAGCACTCAACACAAATGTTCACGACCACACGCACGAGCAGCTTGCGCGGGTTGAGCAGACGCGCCTCCACGTTTGCAACCCTGAGCATGGCCACTGCAAGGCTGTCTGAAGTCACACCGGCCGCCTCCAGATCTACGTTCACCGGCACGGTCACATCCAGGCTGTTCACGCCCTCGCCGCCATCCGGCACGTAGAGCACGGTTGCGTTCACGTTTGCGCTTATGCTAACGCTCCCGTCCGACACGTCTTTGCTTCGTATCACTGCCATGCCGTCTGCGCAGAGTACGCGCTCTACATCCGGCATTGTGTCCGGCACTACGCTCTCTGCTGCCTCCTCCACGGGCATGGAGTACTCAAAAACCTTTTCGCAGCATGCTATGCCGCTGCGCTTGACAGTTATGTCCATGGTATCTCCCCTCGCAAGAAGTTTCTCTAAAGTTTATGAGGGGTGCAGCGGACATATTACTCGGCGCCGCCTTTGCCGCTCAATTTAAGTATTATACGCGACAGGAACGCCGGCAGCTTGATAACCAGTATTCTCATAAACTACCTCCTAATTACAGCTGCGAAGGAGCCATATTCCGCCGACTATCAGTGCAATTGCCAGTGCAAACCACCAAAACCCGGCCGGCAGGATCAGCGCCAGTATGATGACCACTCCCGCCAGTATCACCAGCCAACCTATGGCCGGCCCGCGCTTGCGCCTTCTCCTGCCCATATGAAATCACCCCCTGCGTAACTCATTATACGCAGGGGGCGTGTACTATGTTCTTTTATTTTTGCTCCCATTCCTTGTACTGGGCGCTTATCTCGTAGAGTCGGCAGTAGCTCGCGTACCGGCTTCGCGCAATCTGCCCGGCCTCCACGGCCTCTCTGACAGCACAGCTCGGCTCTTTCATGTGCGCGCAGTCGTCAAAGCGGCATTGCCCGATGAACGGCTCAAACTCAGGGAAGGCGTATTGCAGCTCTTCCTTGGGAATGGGCGGCATCTGCTCCACGTCGAAGGAGGCAAAACCAGGCGTGTCGGCGCAAAATCCTCCGGCGACGGGGAAAATTTCGACGTGTCTGGTCGTGTGCCGGCCCCTGCCCAGCTTTTCGCTCACCTCGCCGGTTTTCAGGTTCAGCGAGGGCTGCAAAGCGTTCAAAATGCTGCTCTTGCCCACGCCGGAGTTGCCGGAGAAAGCGCAGACCTTGCCGTTAATGCACCCGGCGAGCTCTGCAATCCCCTCGTTCGTCACGGCGCTGGTCTCAATAAGGCGGTACGGCGTGGCGGAATAGATGTCGCGCAGACGGTGAGAATCGGACGCGTCGGATTTGTTGACGCAGATGACTACCTCACAGCCGTTGTGCTCGGCCGTCGTGGTGACGCGGTCTATGAGGAACGGGTCGGTGACGGGCTCCACCTCGCTCGCGACGGCGATGAGCATGTCGATATTGGCAACGGCGGGACGCACGAAAAAGTTCTTTCGTGGCAGCAACTTGTCGACCCTACCCTTCCCCTGCGCGTCCATGGAGATTTCGACCCGGTCGCCTACAAGCGGGCTGGTGCCGTCCAGCCGGAAACGGCCGCGTGCTCTGCACTCGACCGTTTCGCCGCTGTCTGTTCTGACATAGTAAAAGCCGCTAAGCGCTTTAATAATCACGCCCTCGGGCATGCTACTCCCCCTCTGTTCCGGTGGCCGGAGTCGCAGCCGGACCTGTTGACACCCAGATGTATATGCGCGTGTGCTCCTCGACATCCTCGTAAGCGTCTATGCTCTGCCGGATGACCGTACCGGCCTCCTGCTCGCTCTCGATATATGTTGTATCGGCATAAGTGAGGTTATAGTTGTGGAGGATGTTGATGGCCTCACTTTCGGTGTATCCGACAAGGTTCGGCATGCTCACGGTGCGTACGGTCGGGCCTGTACTGAGGGTTATGATAACCGTAGAGCCTTCGGCCAGCGACGAGCCAGGCGCCGGGTCGGTGCTTATGACGTAATCCTCGGTCACCGTATCACTGGTCGCATAGGCAAATTCGTACTTGAATCCCGCATTTTGTATCTCCACGACAGCCTCTTGCCGCGAGTGATTGAGGACATCCGGGACTGTGCCCTCCCTCACGCCGGTGCTTACGGTGAGCGTCACGGAGATGCCCTCCGGGACAATCATAAGGCTTCTTCCGGCCTCAGGGTCCTGAGAGATAATCCTGCCCTCCGGGACGTCCGGGTCAATTGAATAGGTAACTGTGAACTTGTATAGGTTGCGATAGGAGCTGTTGTTGATGACGTCCTCGTAATTCTGGCCGACAAAGTTGGGCAGCTCTATGCGTTCCGCCGCGCTGAAGATGTCACGCAGCCAATAGTTCCAGAGAAAGACGAACACGGCAATCATAAACACCAGCACGCCGACGGCGCCGCTCATGATACTGACCTTGCGCGAGCGCTTCCTACGTCTGGCATATTTTGCCCGGCTCATCTCGCCCGTCGTGCCAATCGGACGCACATCAGGCACGACGTCGTCGTAGTCCTCGACGTAGTCGTCGCTGGACTGACGGCCAATAGCCGCCTGCTGCTTGCGAAACTCGTCGAGGTCCTCGAGCAGCTCAGAGGCCGTCTGATAGCGCTGGGTGATATCGGCGTTCATGGCCTTGAGCGTTATGCGCGCAAGCTCATCCGGTATGTCGGGGTTGAGCTCCTGCGGCGGCGTGGCGATACCGGCGATGTGCTTGAGCGCTATCTGCTCGGCGCTGTCGCCGTCGTACGGCATCTGCCCGGTCAGCATCTCATACATTACGACGCCCAGGGAGTAGATATCGCTGCGCGTGTCAGGCGTCTCGCCGCGCGCCTGCTCGGGCGCTATATAGTGGACCGAGCCGACAGTCTGGTCGCTGCGCTGGTCCTGAACGCTCTCAAGCGCCGCAATGCCGAAGTCGGCGACCTTAATCGTGCCATCACGCAGAATCATGATGTTCTGCGGCTTTATGTCGCGGTGGACTATGCCCTTTGAGTGCGCGTGCTCGAGGGCTTTTGTAATCTGGACGGAGAAGTGCAACGCCTCCTTCCAGCCCAGGGCTCCCCGCTTCTGCATGTACTGCATGAGCGTGACGCCCTCGATGAGCTCCATTACAATGTACTCAACACCCTCAGTGTGGCTGACGTCGTAGACAGAGACGATGTTCGGGTGCGAAAGCATGGCAACGGCCTGGGCCTCGGTCTGGAAGCGCGCACGGAACTCCTCGTCGCGCGCAAGCTCGTCGCGGAGAATCTTCACCGCGACAAAGCGGTTCAGACGCTGGTCGGTGGCCTTGTACACCACCGCCATGCCTCCGGTGCCGATAATCTCCAATATTTCATACCTGTCGTCCAGGGTAGTGCCCAAATATTTGTCCATATTGGTATCCATAGCTGCCTCCAAATGTGCCGGGGTTATTTGGAAATGATGACAATCGTGACATTGTCCCTGGCTTCGCGCCTAAGCGCCTCGGCCATGAGCGCCCGCCCGAGCGACAGCGGGTCAGTGTTTCTGCGCGAGAGGGCGAAGATTTCCTTGTCCTCCAGCATGTTCGTAAGCCCGTCGGAGCACAGCAGCAGCAGTTCTCCGCGCTGCAGCTTCGGGGTGAATATGTCACACGGCACCAGCTCATTCACGCCCAGCGCACGTGTTATCACGTTGCGCCGGGGATGCGTGCGAGCCTGTTCCGGAGTTATCTCTCCCCTGTCCACCATGTCCTGCACCAGCGAGTGGTCACGCGTGACCTGCGTCATTCTGTGCCGCGATATCTTGTAGCAGCGGCTATCGCCCACGTTGAGCACGTAAGCCGCGTCGCCATAGATAACCGCAGATACCAGCGTGGTGCCCATACCGGTGTAGTCAGTGTCGAAACACGAATAGGAATAAATCATGTGGTTGGCCTGGTTGCATGCCTGCTCCATCATGGATTTGATGTCCGGTTTGCGCTTTTTATTCGCCTGTATGCGCTCTTTGAGCTCAGAGGTGTAGATTTTGGCCGCGAGGTCGCTGGCGATATTGCCGGCCTTCTCCCCGCCCATGCCGTCGCACAAGGCAGCGATGATGCAGTCCTTGTCGTCGAGCCGCTCGATCAGGAAACTGTCCTGATTATCACGCCTCGCAGCACCCCTGTCTGTAATGCCAAAGCTGTTCATGACCTCCCCATTCCTGCGGCCAATGCGTCCGCGGTCTTTTTTCTGAGCTGACCGCAAGAAGCGTCGATGTCTCCGCCAAGCCTGCGCCGCACCGTCACGTTGACCCCCTCGCGCTCCAGGGCCTTTCTGAAGGCGTTCAGCCGCTCCGGCGGAGTCGGCATAAACGAGCGCTCGTCGACGTGATTGAGCGGAATGAGATTGACGTGCGCGCTTACACGCTTTGCGTGCTTTGCAAGCAATGCGGCCTGCTCGGGCGAATCGTTCACCTCGTCTATCATCGCGTATTCAAAGGAGATGCGCCGGCCCGTCTTTTTAAAGTACGCCTCGCACGCGTCCATAAGCTGCGCCACTCCCCTGCCACGGTTCGCCGGCATAATCTTCGAGCGGGTCTCATCGTCCGGCGCGTGTAGGGATACCGACAATGTCAATTGTAAATTAAGTTCGGCCAGTTTGTCAAATTTTTCTGTCAAACCGCACGTGGAGAGCGAGATGTGGCGCATTCCGATATTCATCCCGTCGGGATGGTTTACCAGTTTAAGGAACTGTACGACGTTGTCAAAGTTGTCCAGCGGCTCGCCTATGCCCATGAGCACAATGTGCCCAATCTTGAGGCCGGACTCCTTTTCGGAAAACATGACCTCCTCGAGCATTTCTCCCGCGTCCAGGTTGCGCACGAGCCCGCCTATGGTAGAAGCGCAGAAGGCGCAGCCCTGGCGGCAGCCGACCTGAGTCGAGATGCACACGCTGTTGCCGTAGTGATAGCGCATTACGACCGTCTCGACGGCGTTGCCGTCACGCAGCCGCCAGAGGTACTTTATCGTCCCGTCCTCGGCCGAGACCTGCCGGCTCTCCACCGCCGGTGCGCCGACATAAAAGCGCTCTTCCAGCGCGCTGCGAAGCGCCTTAGGCAGATTTGTCATCTCTTCACAGCTCTCAACGCCGCGTGTGAGCCACTCGAACACCTGCTTTGCCCTGTACGCCGGCTGGCCCATGGCCTTGAGCTCGGCGGCGAGCTCTTCCGGCAGCAGCGCTCTTAAATTGATTTTACCATCCTGCATATGAAAAATCCGTCCGTTTTTTCGGTATCCGGCCACAGCGTGCGCATCTCGCCCGCTGTAAAGCCGGGGTTCTCACTCAAAAACGCCCTCACGACGAGCTCGTTTTCCCTCTCAAGCAGCGTGCATGTCGAATAGAGCAACACGCCTCCCGGCTTCACGCAGCCGGCCAGGCCGCGGAGTATGCCGAGCTGTATCTCCGGCAGCGGCGCAATTTCCTCCGCCGTTTTGAAGCGTATCTCCGGCTTCCGGCGAATTACGCCGAGGCCGGAACAAGGCGCGTCCGCTATTACGACGTCAAATGCGCCGTGAAGTTCCACGCCGGGCTCTCTGGCGTCCATAGCGCGCGTTTCAATTATGCCTATACCCAGGCGTTCAGCGCCCTCGGCCACGCGCCGGAGCCGCTTCTCTTTGATGTCGCAAGCGAGGATGCGCCCTTCTCCGCCCATGAGCATCGCGGCGGCAAAGCTCTTGCCGCCCGGCGCGCTGCACGCGTCCAGAACGCTCATGCCTCTCCTGAGTCCGATGCTCTCTACCGCCATGCGCGCTGCGGCGTCCTGCACGTAGAATAGGCCCTCGTCATACCCCGGCAGCCGGGAAACGGCGCCCGCGCCGCTCAGGTCGAAGGAGGCGGCGCAAAGGCCCGGTTTCGCCTCTATCCCGGCGTCCGTGAGCTTACGCTCAAGCGACTGCGGAAAAATTTTCAGCGTATTTGCCTGTATCGTCACAGGCGGCTCGGCGTTGTTCGCCGCAAGCAGCGCCTGCGCACCGTCATAGCCGCGCCGGGAGATGAACTGCCGCACCAACCAGAGTGGATGGCTGTATTTTACGCTCAAATACTCAGCCGTGCCCTTGCCCGAGACATCGGGAAGCCTGTCTCGGTTCTCGGCCACGCGGCGCAGTACGCCGTTTACAAGCCCGGCGGCACGGGCCTTGCCGCGCTCACGGCAGAGCTTTACGCCCTCGTTCACCGCCGCGCTGGGCGGCACGCGGTCGAGGTAGAGCAGCTGCGCGGCGGATATTCTCAGTATGTCCAACACGGTGTTCTCAAGCCGCTTGACCGGCGTGGAGCACCACAGGCCGACAACAAAGTCTATATATGCGAGATTGCGCACCGTTGAGCGCACTATGCGCTCGCACAGCGCGGCGTCGCGCGCATCGAGCTTCGCCGAGCGCACGGCGGCGTCCAGCGCATCCGACGAGAACGTGCCGCGCCGGAGCAGCTCCATCGCGCCGAGCGCGGCGAGCCTCGCCGTGCTCATGACACGCTCACCGGGTGGCCGATAAGATAGTCGTGCGCACTCATGCGCTTCTTGCCCGGAGCCTGAAGCTCGGTTACCATGACGGTTTTGCCCCCACCGCATGCAATCTCAAGTCCGGCTTTCCCTGCGCTCACGACGCTGCCGGGCGCTTTGTCCGTCTTTGTATCGGTGTAATGCGCCATATAGACCTTCATCGTCTCGCCGTTTAAGTCCATCGTGGCAACCGGCCAGGGATTCAGGCCGCAGATGTGCTTTACAACCTCGCGCGGCGATTTCTCCCAGTCTATAGGGCAGATGCTCTTGTCGAGCTGCCCAACATAGGTGGCCTCGGCCTCGTCCTGAGCCGTGCGCGGCGCGGTGCCGTCCGCTATTGCGGCGAGCGTCTTGACAAGCAGCTTTGCTCCCTTGTCCGCGAGGCGGTCAAAGAGCTCGCCTGCGGTCTCGTATTCACCCACCTGCACGGCCTCGCGGAAGATGATGTCGCCCGCGTCCATGTCGTGCGCTAGATACATGGTCGCGACGCCCGCGTACTCGTCGCCGTTGAGCACAGACCACTGTATCGGCGCGGCCCCACGGTATTTTGGAAGGAGCGAACCGTGCACGTTCACAGCGCCAAATTTGGGCACCGCGAGCAGCTCGTCGGGCAGTATCTTGCCGTATGCGACGACGCAGAGGATGTCCGGCTCGAGCGACTTCATAAGCTTGAGCGCCTCCGGCGTCCTCACACTCGCTGGCTGATACACGTCGAGGCCGCGCGAGAGCGCGAGCTGCTTTGTCTCGCACGCGGCGAGCTTCATGCCGCGGCCGCGGGGCTTGTCCGGCTGCGTGAACACTCCGGCGACCTCATATCCCGCGTCGAGCAGCGCGCCGAGCGACGCGGCGGCGAAGTCCGGAGTGCCCATGAAAACTACGCGCATGCTCAAGCGTTCTCCACCTCGTCCCGCCAACTGTCGTTTTCAAGCTCCTCGTCCGTCAGCATGCGGCTGGCGCACTGGGTGAACATCTTGCCCTCGAGGTGGTCGAGCTCGTGGCAGAAAGCGCGTGCGGTCAGCTCGTGGCCCGAGACCTCAAAGATATTGCCGTTCCTGTCCTGGGCGCGCACGGTTACATCCATCGGACGTTTTACGAGCCCGAAGCGCCCCGGCAATGACAGGCAGCCCTCAGGACCGTTCTGCTCGCCGCTGCTCTCTATTATCTCGGGGTTTATCAGCTCAATTATATACGGCTCGCTGTCCTCGGGTACGTTCGTCTCAAGCACGAGTACCACGCGGCGCAGTACGCCTACCTGCGGAGCGGCGAGGCCAACGCCGTCGGCTTGCAGCAGAGTCTCGCGCATGTCGTCTATGAGCTCATGCAGCCGTGCGTCGAAATTAGTAACGGTACGGCAGCGCTTGTGCAGTACGCTGTCGCCCTCCTCAACTATTGTGCGAAGTGCCATATGGGAACCTCCTCCTAGTCAGACGGGTTCGTGTCCGCGTAAACCGACACGCCCCGGTATCGTTTGTCTGTTGAGAACCGGGTCACAATGTCCGCGATAAGCCGGCGCATCCCACTGCCCGGCGCCGCGCAGAGCGTGACTCGGTATCTGTAGTTGTTGTTCACCTTCAAAATCGAAAGCGGAGCCGGGCCGAGAACCCGCGTCCCGGCCTCCTGCCGCGTGGCGCAGCTCAATTCAGAGCGCACGCGCACGGCGCAGTCGAGCACCAACGTCTCATCGAGCCCGGAGAGCGTAACGCACAGCAGCTCGGTAAACGGCGGGAGCAGCTGAAGCCGGCGCAGCTCGATCTCCGAGCGGAAAAAGCTCTCATAGTCCTGGTGAGCTGCCTGCAAGATTGTCTCATTTTCGGGCGTATAGGTCTGGATTATCGCGCGCCCGGGCTTTTCAAAGCGGCCCGAACGGCCTATTACCTGCGTAATGAGCGAAAACGTGCGCTCGCTGGCACGGTAATCCCCGGCGTAGAGCCCCTGGTCGGCGCATATGACGCCCACAAGCGTGACGTTTTCAAAGTTCAGGCCCTTAGTGACCATCTGCGTGCCCACCATTATGGGTATGCGCTCCGTCCGGAAGCGTTCCAGGAGCTTGTCGTGACCTCCAGCCCCGGAGACCGTGTCGGTGTCCATCCTGAGTATCTCCGTGTCCGGAAAGAGCGCGCGCAGTTCCTCCTCCACCTTCTGCGTGCCCGCACCGACGAACTTGAAGTTGCCGCCGCACTCAGGGCAGCGCTCGTCGAGTGGCTGGGTGTAGCCGCAGTGGTGGCACATTAGCTTGCGGCCGTAGCTGTGAAAAGTGAGGCTCACGGAGCAGTTCGGGCAGCGGTAGGTGTAACCGCATTCGACGCATGTCACGAGCTTGTTCGCCCCGCGCCGGTTTATGAACAGTATGCTCTGCTCGCCGCGCTCGATGTTCCCGGCGAGCTCGTCCCGCAGCCGCGAGCTTATCGACGAGCCGTTGCCGCGCCTGAGCTCGCGCTTGAGGTCGACTATCTCGACGCCGGGCAGCTCGCGCTCGTTGTACCGGCCCGGGAGCGTGAAAAAGCCGTAGCGGCCTATACCAGCGAAATACCGGCTCTCCACGTCCGGCGTGGCGCTGCCCAAAAGCAGGAGCGCCTTGTCCTGGGCGCAGCGGTACTTGGCCACGTCGCGGGCGTGGTAACGGGGCGCGTTCTCGGACTTATATGTGTCCTCCTGTTCCTCGTCGATGATTACGATGCCCAAATTTTCCGCCGGGGCAAACACGGCGCTGCGCGTGCCTATCACGACCTTTGCCTCACCGGTTTTTATCCGCCGCCACTCGTCATACCGCTCCCCGGCGGAGAGGCTCGAGTGCAGCACGGCTATCTCATCGCCGAAGTGCGCCGTGAAAGTGCGCAGCATTTGAGGCGTGAGCGCAATCTCAGGTACGAGCAGCATACTGGAGCGACCCTTTTTGCGCTGCTCGTCGATAAGGCGGATGTAAATTGTGGTCTTTCCGGACCCTGTGACGCCAAAGAGCAACGCCGCTCCGGCCTTTTCGCCGTTCGCGAGGGCGGAAATTCCCCCAAAAGCGGCCTGCTGGCTCTCATTGAGCTCAGGCAGCTCCTCGCGTTCAACAGACACCTCCGGACGTCGGAAAACCTCCTCGTCCTCGAGCGTGACGAAGCCCTGATTGACCAGGGCTTTCAGGCTCTGCGAGGACGCGCCGGTAAAGTCGCGCAGTTCCCGGGCAGAGACGCGCCCGACGGAGCAGAGTGTGCTGAGCAGTTCCGTCTGCTGCGGCGCCTTGCGGCGCTTGCGCTGCGCGGCTTCCATCGCCTCCTCGGCCGGGACGGCGAGCGAGGCCATGGTGACATACTTCTCGCTGACGCGCTTTTTGCCGCCTTTGAACCAGAGCCCGGCGGGCAACATGGCTTTAACCGCCTCGTAGACCGTGCAGAAAAATCGCTCGTGCATCCACATAGCGAGGCTGAGCAGCTTTTGGCTCAGCACAGGCTCGGTGTCGAGCACAGAGGAGACGGGCTTGAGCTTGTCGAACGCGCTGCTCGAAGCGAGGGCGAGCACGATGCCTTCCGTGCTCCTGTTTGCGTTTGTAAAGGGCACTTCGACCCGCACGCCCGGCACTATCTGCCCAGCAAGCGAGTCGGGAATGCTGTAGTCAAACGGCTTGTCCAGCCGAAACGGCACACCGGAAACGGCAATCCTGGCAACTTTCAGTTCCGGCATTGTCAAGTCCAAAACGCGCGAAAGGGCAGCGGCGGCTGGGCCGTCACTGCTCCTCCTTTATCTTCAGTTTGCCGGTGTAGATCTCGTCAATCGCGATGGATATGGGCTTGCGCTCGAGAGAAGCGCCCTCTTCCTCTGCCTTTTGGGAAATATCTCTGGCCCGGCGCGAGACAAGATTGACAAGCAGATACCTGCCGCCTACCTTTTTAACGAGTTCAGACATTGGGGGATAGAGCATCATGATATAAGCACCTCTGTAACAAGATTTATTCTGTCCGCCGCGCGGCATTTTTCCGCGGTGAGTATCGCGTCGACTTCCCTCGCGGCGGCGTCAGGGTCGTCGTTAATTACTATATAGCCGTACTTTGCGGCCTCGGCACACTCGCGCTTGGCCTGGAGTAAACGTTCACGTATTTTTTCGTCGGAATCCGTGTTCCGGTGGCGCAGCCGGCGCTCGAGCTCTGCTCCGCTGGGCGGAAGGATGAACACAGTGACGGCATCGGGGCAGTTGCGCACAATCTGGCCTGCGCCCTGCACCTCGATGTCCAGGATAACGCTCTTTCCCTCCAGCTGGCGCTGCTCGACATAGCCGCGCGGCGTGCCGTAGTGGTTGCCGACGTACTCTGCGTGCTCGAGCAGATAGCCGCCCTCGACAAGCTCCTGGAAATGCTGAGGCGTTACGAAGAAATAGTCCCGCCCGTCCACCTCGCCCGGCCTCGGCGCGCGCGTGGTGACGGAGACGGAAAAGCACAGATCGTCGCGCTTTTCCAAGAGCTTGCCGATAACCGTGCTCTTGCCCGCGCCCGAGGGCCCGGAGATGACCAGCAGCTTGCCCTTTTCATGTGACTTCATCGTCATAGCCTCCCTGCACAGTATAGCCCAGCCTTTCGGCCAGGGCCTCGCTCGTGAGAGCGGACAATATGATATAGCCGCCGTCGGTGACCAGGACCGAGCGCGTCTTGCGCCCATAGCTCGCATCGACGAGGTTACCACGCTCACGCGCGTCCTGGACCATGCGCTTAATTGGAGCGGAGTCAGGGCTCAGCACGCTCACAAGCCGTTCAGCGGAGACAAAACTGCCAAAGCCGATGTTCACAAGCCCCATATCTCACTCCACATTCTGAATCTGCTCGCGTATCTTCTCAATTTCGGCCTTCAAATCGACGACCACGCGGGCAATATCGGCGCTCTGGCACTTGGAGCCGATGGTGTTGGATTCACGGTTGAGCTCCTGGATAAGGAAGTCCATTTTGCGTCCTATCGGCGACTCGCCCTCGGCCATGCCCTTGAGCTGTGAGAGATGGCTGCGCAGCCTGACCGTCTCCTCGTCCACCGCCACGCGGTCGGCAAAGATGGCGCACTCGGTGAGCACTCTCGCGTCGTCGACAGGCAGTCCTTCAAGCGTCTCGCGCAGCTTCTGCTCGAGCCTTGCGTGGTACTCTGCCACAGTCTGCGGCGAACGCTCCTCAACGATGCCGGTGAGGCGGCCTATCTCCTCAATGCGCGAGAGGACGTCGTTTTTGAGCTTCTCCCCTTCGCGCTCGCGCATGGCGTCGTATCCCTTGAGCGCCTCCTCGAGTATCGCAAGCAGCCCGCTTGTGAGCTCGTCCGAATCGAGCTCGCGCCGCTCTGTGCTCAACACATCCGGCAGACGGCACACGCTCATGAGGCTCATGTCGTCGTGCAGATGTAACTTGTTGTACACGTCGGTGAGCGCCGCGATATAGCCGCGCAGCAGAGGCTCGTTCACGCGGACCTCCATGCTGTCGCTCTGCGAGGCGTCGGCGGTGATAAACACGTCGACCTTGCCGCGCGTAATGTGCTTTGCCACGGCGCTTCTGACGGGCTCCTCGGCGAACATGAGCGAGCGCGGCAGCTTGACCGAGACGTCCAAATAGCGGTTGTTCACGCTCTTGAGCTCCACGCTCAGGGCCAGCCCGGCGGCGCTGCCCTTCGCGGAGCCGTATCCTGTCATGCTCTTTATCATGTCAGGCCGCCTCGTGTCCTATAACGCTGATTATGTCGTAAGTGATCGGGTTCTTCTTGTGGCTGCGTCCCACCAGTACGACTATGCCCAGGCCAATGGCGAACGCAACAAAGCTGAACAGCACGCGCATGGCCTCGGACATGTCAAGCGCCGCAGAGATAGCGTAGCCTATGAAAAACAGTATGAACGGCACCACGTAGACCAGCACAGCCGCGCCGAGTATGCGCGAGGTGCGCGCCTCAATCTCCACGCGGTCGCCGGGCTGCGCGCCGATCTCATTCTTGGCCTCGACGCGTATCTTGCTCGCGTAGTGGCAGACGCCGCAGCTCTCGCAGTCGTCACCGCAAGCGGTGCCGCGGAGCACTTCAACTTCCGCCTTGTTCGGGGCTGTGAGCTTTTTTATTATGGCAAACTGAGTCATTAAACCCCTCCTGTTCCCTATGCTCTGGTTATGTTGAAAGTCAAGCGGTACGTCCCTACGGCCCCGACATCCGTCAGGCCGTCGACGTATATGCTCACGTTGGAAGTGTCCATCGTGCCGGTGGCGGTAGTGTTGGACAGGTCTGCCACGGCGCGCAGGTTGACGCTGCTGTTGTTGGCGCTTATCCTGTCAAGGTTCTCCGGTGTGCCTCTGAGCGTGACTGTGAGCGAGTGCGTCACCAGCTCGGCGGAGTAGCCGTCCGGCAGACCCGTGTAGTCTATGTTGGTAATTGTGAAGTCGCGCACCTCAAGGCCAGTGACCTCAACAGTGACGTTGACCTCCTCGATGCCGGATATGTTTTCGACGTCGTTCGGCAGTACGACCTGCAGCGTGAGCTGCGTTGTGAGC
The DNA here is from genome assembly GCA_964467975.1 of uncultured Oscillospiraceae bacterium. Classification (GTDB taxonomy): domain Bacteria; phylum Bacillota; class Clostridia; order Oscillospirales; family Oscillospiraceae; genus Scatomorpha. The sequence continues at coordinate 15,647 of CAYXVA010000001.1, forward strand.
TCAAAACTCCTGAGATCGATGGGTCCGACCTCTATACGGTTTATGCTGTCAATGATGGACGCGTCGCCCGCTATGGTTATTTCGCTCACATCCGGGGTAGTAACGGTGTTCTCTCGGGTTGCGCCCGCGCCCTCGGTATACGTGAAGTAGAACGGGACGGTCTTGATAACGCTTATAGGCACGGTGATGGAGACAGTATCAAAGTCAAATTCGAGCCCGGTACTGTCAACTACGTCGCCGTCAGCGTCGAGCAAATCGAATGCGGCGTCCACGGTGCGCGTTGCGTCAAGCTCCTGCAGCGAGACCTCGGCGTAGGCCTTTTCGATGTTCTCAAGCACGCTCTGCGGACCACTGACAGTGATGACGGACGGCTCATATTCCAAGTCGCCGAGCAGATAGCCCTCGGCAACGCTGCCTGTGAATACGACCTCGACCGGCACCTGCTTTGAATCCATGCGCGTAACCTGGAAGCTGATCGTCGACGGAGAGCTTGACACAATGCTGACCGAGCTGGCGTCCACGCTGTCGGGATAGGTCAGCGTATACGCGATATTGTACACGCTGGCGCTGGAATAGCGGGAGACGTC
>CAYXVA010000001.1:16243-17627 GCA_964467975.1 uncultured Oscillospiraceae bacterium
AGACGTCGACGACAGCCTGTACATCGTCGGCAGTCAGTCTGCCTATGTTCAGGCGGGAGCCGGAAATCGTCACATCAACTGTCTGAACGCTCACGTTCGTGACGACCAGGCCGCGCTGCTGCTGCAACGTGTCCTCGCCGGTGAACACGACTTCGACGCCGTTGAGGTCCTTCGTTATTATCTCCTCCTGCGTGCCTGTCATGTATACCCAGATGCACAGAGCGGCGAGCAGAGAAATAATAGCCCAAAATATGTTGTTGTTGAACAGCTTACTTGCTCTCTTTTTTGTCATTTTTCTTCACCTTGAGGCCCTTGACGGAGTCTATGAGGCCGGCAACGCCGCGCTTCTTGGGCTGATTTTCCATGTCTGGAATGAGCTCGGAGCGCAGTATCTTGCCGAAGGTTTCCGGAGAGAGGTGCCGCTTGAGCATGCCGTCCATGGCGATGGAAATCGACCCCGTCTCCTCACTGACGATTGCTACAACGGCGTCGGTGTGCTCGCTGAGGCCTATGCCCGCGCGGTGGCGCATGCCCAAGTCCGAACTGAGCGACGCGTTCTTGGAGAGCGGCAGCATACAGCCCGCGGCGGCGAGACGTCCGTCGCGCATAATGACGGCGCCGTCGTGCAGCGGAGAATTCACAAAAAATATATTCCGCAGCAGCTCGCTTGAGACGTCGGCGTTGATTATCGTGCCGGTCAACATTGCGTCGTTGAGGCTGTTCGTGCGCTCAAAGACGATAAGCGCTCCGGTCTTGGACTCGGACATGCTGGTGCATGCGAGCACCGTCTGGTTGATGACGGTTTCCATGGTCGCAGGCGCGCTCGGCGCGCCGAAAAAGTATGCGAACTTACCGCTGCCCATGCGCTCAAGCAGCCGCCTAATTTCCGGCTGGAAGATGATGAAAATGGCGATAAGGCCAAGTTCCACTATGCGCCGGAACAGCGAGCTTATCATGCGTAAGTTCAGCACTTCCGAGATGACAACCGCCAGCAGGATGAACACAATGCCGCGCGCAAGGCGTATCGCATTTGTCTTTCGGATGAGGCCAATTAGGAAGTATATCAGCGCGGCCACCAGCAGCACGTCGATTACATCTGAAATGCTCATTGTGAGCATGTAATTTATTGAGTTTGAGAAGAATTCTGAAATAGCCATGGGCCTGTCCCCTATGTTCGATACGCATCGCCCCGCAGCTAAGTGCGAGGCGCATGTCAATTCACGATATTATATAATATTGCGTGGAAAATATCAAGGTGAAATTCGTTCATCATCCGGTCACAAAGCGCGAAGGGCAAGTGGCGTGCGCCCTTTGCCCTTCCACACGCGTCGCAGCGTTCAGCCTCCGGCGAGCGCAATGGCACGCTGCATCAAATTTGGTACAC
>CAYXVA010000002.1:0-17543 GCA_964467975.1 uncultured Oscillospiraceae bacterium
TGAGTGACAACACGGACAACCACGAGACGGCCTTCACCGTGAGCATCGACCACGTGTCTACGACCACGGGCATCTCCGCCGCCGAGCGCAGCATAACCGCCATGAAGTGCGTCGACCCGGACGCGAGGCCGTCCGACTTCCGCCGCCCGGGGCACATGTTCCCGCTGCTGGCGAAGAAAAACGGCGTGCTTGAGCGTGAGGGACACACGGAGGCCACGGTGGATCTGCTGCGCCTCGCGGGGCTCAAGCAGGTGGGTCTGTGCTGCGAGATAATGCGCGACGACGGCACAATGATGCGCACGGCCGAGCTTGTGGAGCTCGCCGAGCGCTTCGGGATAAAGATTTTCGCCATCAGCGACCTTATCGCCTACAGGAAGCGCCACGAAAAGCTCGTCGAGCGCGTCGCGGACGTGCGCCTACCGACCAAATACGGCGATTTCCGCGCGCTGGGCTATGTGAACACGCTCAACGGCGAGCACCACGTCGCGCTCGTCAAGGGCGAGATAGGCGACGGCAAGGACGTTCTCTGCCGCGTGCACTCGGAGTGCCTCACGGGCGACACCTTCGGCTCGCTCCGCTGCGACTGCGGCGAGCAGCTCGCGAGCGCGATGAAGCAGATAGACGCCGCCGGGCGCGGCGTGCTGCTCTACATGCGCCAGGAGGGGCGCGGGATAGGGCTTATCAACAAGCTCCGCGCCTACGAGCTCCAGGAGCAGGGCATGGACACGCTCGAGGCCAACATCGCTCTCGGCTTTGCGGGCGATCTGCGCGAGTACTACATAGGCGCACAGATTCTGCGCGACCTCGGCGTACACACGATGCGGCTTTTGACCAACAACCCCGACAAGGTCTATCAGCTCGAGGACTTCGGGCTTGAAATAACCGAGCGCGTGCCCATACAGATTGAGGCCACACGCTACGATTTGCGCTATCTGCTCACCAAGCAGCAGCGCATGGGACACATACTCAACTACGACGAAAAGGAGACTGTAAACGCATGAAAACCTATGAAGGCAAGCTCTATTCCGGTAGCATCCGCGTTGGCATCGTCTGCGCCCGCTTCAACGAGTTCATCACCTCCCGCCTGCTCGGCGGCGCGCTCGACGGCCTCAAGCGCCGGGGCGTCGGCGAGGACGAAGTCTCCGTCGCCTGGGTGCCCGGCGCGTTTGAGATACCGCTGATAGCGCAGAAGATGGCCAAATCCGGCAAGTACGACGCCGTTATCTGCCTCGGCGCGGTCATTCGCGGCAGCACAAGCCACTATGAGTACGTATGCGCCGAGGTCAGCAAGGGCATCGCCGCCGTGCAGCTCGAGACGGGCGTGCCCGTCATGTTCGGCGTGCTCACCACCGAAAACATCGAGCAGGCCATAGAGCGCGCCGGCTCCAAGGCCGGCAACAAGGGCAGCGAATGCGCCGAAGGCGCCATAGAGATGGTGAACCTCCTGCGCGAAATCGGCTGAAAAGTCCGGTGCATACAATTGGGGGAGCCCCTTGCGGGCTCCCCCGGTTTGTTTTATCGCAAAATCGGCTGTATCTGCTCGCCCCTGAGGGCGTATTCCACCGTTTCGCCTATCTTTGAAAAGTCGGCCTGCAAACTTGTGGGCTTGCCCGCCGGGTCGTCTTGGCCGAAGGGGACGAAGTAGTAGTTTTTGCGGTTTAAAAGCTCGGCTATGTTCGGCGCGGAGCCCGAGAGCGCATCGTTGGTCGAGAGCGCGATCACAACGGGCCTGCCGTTACGCAGATGGCTCTTCGCGGCCATGGTCACGGCGGTGTCCGTTATCCCGTTGGCCAGCTTGGCGAGCGTATTGCCGGTGCACGGCGCTATGACGAGCACGTCGAAGAGCCGCCCGGGGCCCACGCGCTCTGCGCCCGTGATTGTGCGTATAATCGCCTTTCCCGTCATGCCCTCCAGGGCCTCTATAAACTCGCGCGCAGTTCCGAACCGGCTGTCCGTGCTCGCTGCGGTCTCGCTCATGAGCGCCGTCACTTCATAGTCCTCTGCCAGCTTCTTTACCTCTTTGATAACCGTGTCGTAGGTGCAATAGGAGCCGCAGAGCGCGACCCCCAGCTTTACGTTCTTCAAAGCCTCTCATCCTCCAAAATGGCATAAATTGCGTCGCGCACCGCCGCGGCGGCCGTTTCGGGCGACCATTTGCCCGGCAGCCCCGGAGCGGTGAGCGCACGGATACCGAAGGAGCGCGCAGCGTCAAAGTCCGTGCCTCCCGGCTTGCTGGCCAGGTCGAGCACCAATGCGCCCGCCGGCAGCTCGGTGAGCCGCGACGCCGTCAGCACGAGTGCGGGCGCGGTGTTTATGACTATCTCCGCATCGGAGAGCGCCCCGGCGAGCTTCGCCGTGTCCAGCGCCTCAACGCCCATAGCGGCGGCGGCTTCGCGCGAGGCCTTGCTCCTGGAAGCCACCGCTGTGCGCACGCCCAGAGCCGCCAGGCGCGGCGCCAGCGCCTTTGTTATGTGCCCCATGCCTATTATCACCGCGCGCTTGCCAAACAGCACTTCCGGCGTCTCGCCCAGCAGGACGCCTATGGCGCCCTCGGCAGTGGCGAGGGAGTTCACCTCACGGTAGCTCTCAAGCGCGCCGTAGTCGCGCAGCATAGCCCCGCGCTCGGACGCGAGCGCGCGTATTTCCTGCGTCACGCTACCGGCGCACACCAGTGTCCCCGGGTCGACGGGTGAGAACACTTCGGCCAGGCAGTGCGGCCGCTTTGCAAACGGCGCGTTCAAAAAGCCGCGCCGGGCCGACGCCGGCATGGGCAGCACGATGCAGTCCGCACCTCGGTAGCACTCCGCCGCGCTCTGGCACGACCGCGCCCCTTCCGGGAGGCCCGATTCCTCCAGCGCCCAGGCCCTTACCCCGTGTCCTCCGGCAAGCAGCAGCCGGGCGAGAAGCACCGTCCGCTCGTCCCCTCCGCATAAGGCAAATACCATAAACTACACGCCCCTTTCTCGCCTCATTCTATTCTGATTGCCGCTTGCGGGTTCCGGATGTAAAATGTTATAATGTTATTACTTACAAACTTAAATATTTCTGGGGGGCTTTCTTTGTTCCTTGCACAAAGAAAGCCCCCCAGGAGGCCCGCCCGGAGGCTTGAGGGCGCCGGGGGTCCGTGGACGCTTTCCTTTTATCTGACAAAAGAAAGCGCCCCCGGGATAAAACATTTAAAGTTGGAATTAAAAGGAACAACCAAGGAGGCGCGCGCATGAGCCGAGCGGACGAGCTGTTCATACAAAACTGCCGGGATATACTCGATAACGGTTTCTGGGACACGGATTTGGATGTCCGCCCGCGCTGGGACGACGGCACGCCCGCCCACACGGTTAAACGTTTCGGCATTGTGAACCGCTATAACCTCGCCGAGGAGTTCCCCATATTGACCATCCGCCGCACGTTCTGGAAGAGCGCCGTGGACGAGCTGCTGTGGATATGGCAGAAGAAGTCCAACAACGTCCACGAACTCCGCAGCCGCGTCTGGGACGCCTGGGCGGACGAAAACGGCTCGATAGGCAAGGCCTACGGCTATCAGCTCGGCGTGAAGCACCACTACAGCGAGGGCGAGTTTGACCAGGTCGACCGCGTGCTCTACGACCTCAAGCACAACCCGGCCTCGAGGCGCATACTCACGAGCCTCTACAATTTTGCCGACCTGAGCGAGATGGCGCTCTACCCCTGCGCCTATTCCATGACCTTCAACGTCACGGGCAACACCCTCAACGCAATCCTGAATCAGCGCAGCCAGGACATGCTCACGGCCAACAACTGGAACGTCTGCCAGTACGCCGTGCTGGTGCACATGTTCGCACGCGCAAGCGGCCTGGTGCCGGGCGAGCTCGTGCATGTGATTGCCGACGCGCACATCTACGACCGGCATGTGCCGCTGGTCGAGAAAATACTCACAGACCCGCAGCACGACGCCCCGCAGCTAGTGGTCGACCCGGACGTGCACGACTTCTACGCCTTCACACGCGAGAGCTTTTCGCTGCCCGGCTATAAATACACCGAACTTACAGAGAAAATACCTGTCGCGGTCTGAGCGGCGGCTAAAGAGATATGAGGAAGGATGGACCGGTTAAATGGACGCAATAGTCGCAGTATACACCGACTGGGGCATAGGCAGTGAGGGCACTCAACCTATCGTGGTACCCGAGGACAGGCGGCGTTTTGCCTCTCTCACGCGCGGCGCAACGCTGATAGTGGGCAGCAAGACGCTTTTGGACTTTCCCGACGGCAAGCCCCTCGCCGGGCGCAGGAACATAGTCCTGACCCGCCAGGGCAGCGAGGTACCGGGCGCGGAGATAGTGCATACGCCGGAGGAGGCGCTGGCCGCATGCAGCGGGGACGAGCGCGTGTTCGTCGTCGGCGGCGCAACCGTGTACATGGCGCTTTTCCCACACCTCAACCGCATCTATGTCACGAAAATAGACGCCACCCCCCACTCCGACGCCTACTTCCCCAACCTCGACTCCCTGCCGGACTGGACGGAGACGGACACGGAGCATTTCAGCTCCGGCGGCGTGGACTGCGAATTCTGCGTCTACGAAAAACGCGCTGAGTGAGGCACGGCTATGGCGGTCACGGTAGATAAATACACCCCGGCGGACCTGCCGGGGCTCACGGAGATATGGAACGAGGTCGTGCGCGACGGCGTGGCCTTCCCGCAGCTCGATGAGCTGACGGAGAGCTCGGCGGGCGAGTTTTTCGCCGCGCAGGACTACACCGCCGCGGCCAAAGCCGACGGGAAAGTGCTCGGCCTCTACATACTGCACCCGAACAACGTCGGGCGCTGCGGCCACCAGGCCAACGCCAGCTACGCCGTCTCATCCGCCTCGCGCGGCAAGGGCGTCGGCGAAGCGCTGGTGCGCCACTCGCTGGTGACGGCGGCCGCGCTCGGCTACAAGCTGCTCATATTCAACGCCGTCGTTGCAAGCAACACCCATGCGATACGCCTCTACGAGCGTCTCGGCTTTGAGCTCATAGGCCGCGTCCCGGGCGGGTTCCACCTAAAAGACGGCACGTGGAGCGACACGCTGATGTTTTACCACACGCTGTAATACACAAATATGCAGCCACCCAGCCCCGTATTTCGGGCTGGGTGGCTTTTCGTCGCGGACATCCCTACGCGGGCTTGCCGCCGCGGTTTCGCTTTGCGGCCGCTCAGGCGGCAAATATTGCGCGCTTTGCATTTTCAGGCTTACGGCGCGCAGTGTCCGTTCATTCGTACAGCGCCACAAACTCCTCCAGGCAGAGTCCGTTTTCCATTATGTACGTCGCGGCCTCCACGCCGACGTAGCGGAAGTGCCAGGGCTCGTAGATTATGCCCGTTATGTCCTCCTTGTCCTTCGGGTAGCGGACGATGAAGCCGTATTCCTGACAGTGCGCGCTCATCCACTGATAGAGCTCGGTGTTTTCAAGCTCGGAGTTTTTGACCTCGTAGTAGCGGTCGGTTATGTCCGCCGCGAGGCCCGTCTGGTGCTCGCTGGTGCCCGGCGGGGCGACGATGGTCTTTGCAACCGCCTCGCCGACCTGTGCCACCTTGCGGTTGTACAAATACTGCTGCTCGGCATAGCTGCGGTAGGCGCTGGACAGGTAGACGCTCAGCCCCTCGTCGCGCGCGGCCTGTATGAACTCGCGCAGGGCGTCCGCCGCGCGCGCGTCGAACTGCTGGTTGTTCTCAATGACCTCGAGTTCGGGCGCGTACTCGCCTATGCTGTTGTTGAGGTTGGCCAGGCGCAGCTCCCAGCTGGTGACGTCCACATCCGGGTATGACGGCGTCGGTTCCGGCGTCGGAGAGGGCGTGGGGGACGGTGTGGGCGTGGGTGTCGCCTCCGGCGCTGCCGTCGCGTCCGGCGTTGTGACGGGCGGCGCTGTGGCGGGGATATTGTCAAACGCGGCGGACTCGGCCATATAGCGCACGCCGCCTATCGCCGCGGCGCACAGCAGAAATACGAGCGTGAGCTCAACGAGCTTTTTAGTAGTCATAGTATCACCGCGACGATAATAACATTTTTCCCACGCCCGGTCAAGGCGCTTGCCCGCCCGGCGCGGAAGTGCTATACTTTAATCAAACCAATCGCGGAGGTAATACGAGATGAGAATAACCTGGTATGGCCACTCCTGCTTTAAGATTGAATCGGGCGCGGGCGCGATAGTGCTCGACCCCTACTCCGACGGGTCCGTGCCCGGCTGGCAACTCCCGCAGCTCACGGCCGACGCCGTGCTGTACAGCCACGGCCACAGCGACCACGCGGGCGTCGAAAAGGTCACGCTCAGCGGCCGCAAGCACGCCTACTCCGTCGAGACGGTCGAGTGCTTCCACGACGACGTGCGCGGGGCCAAACGCGGCGTGAACGTCATCCACATCCTCACCGCCGAGGACACCCGCGTCGTGCACCTCGGCGACCTCGGCCACGCGCTCACCCCGGCGCAGCTGGAGAAGATAGGCGCGCCCGACGTGCTGCTCATTCCCGTCGGCGGCTTCTTCACGATAGACGCGGCCGAGGCTCACGACATTGCCGGGCAGATAGGCGCGCGCATCACCGTGCCCATGCATTACCGCGGCGAGGGCTTCGGCTACGACGTGATAGGCACGCTCGACGAATACACCTCGCTTTGCGGCAACGTGGTATACGCGCCCTCGAACAGCTTTGACACCGCAGAATACACGTCGCCGGTCACGCTTGTGCTCAAGGCGCCGAAATGAAGCTCAAAAGCGTTGACAAGGTCGCAAGCTGGCAGTATCTTACCCGCTACGACGTGAAATACGAGACGCCCTCCGGCGGCGAGAAGGTCTACGAAATGTTCTCGCGCGACCCGGGCATAGACTCGCCGGACAAGCTCCTGCACCCGCGCACGGACGCGGTCATGATAATCATGACCGACCTAGAGCGCGAGCACCTGTTGCTGATACGCGAGTTCCGGCTCGAGCTCGGGCGCGAGATTTACGGCCTGCCCGCCGGACTGATTGACCCCGGGGAGACTCCCGAGCAGACGGCCAGGCGCGAGCTCAAGGAGGAGACGGGCCTCGACCTCGTCGAGATTCGCCACGTCCTCCCGCCGGCCTACAGCGCCGTCGGGCTCTCGAACGAGCAGTGCATCTGCGTCTTTGGCGTGGCCGAGGGCGAGATAGCGCCCTGCAAGGACACCGGCGAGGAGATAACCGCGCGCTGGTACTCCAAAGCCGAACTTCGCGAGATGCTCGCGCGCGAGACCTTCGGCTCCTGGGCGCAGGCGTATACTTACATGTGGACGATAGGGCTGGATTGAAGGCTTTGTTTCGCTCGCTGCGGGGTGGGTGCGGGTGTTCTCGCCCGCCTTAAGCGCGCGAGCGTGGGAACCCCTTGATAGGGTTCCCACGGTCCCTTCCTGATCTCTGCTTTGGCTTTTGGGGGATTTCGCGCTCTGCGGAGCGCGACCAGAGGCGCTGCCTCTGGACTCCGCCACCTTTTGTAAAAGGTGGACGAAAACTTTTGTACTCGCCGCGGGGTGGGTGTGATGGTCAGGCGTGACCGCGCCGCAGAAAGAGGACGGAAACTTTTACTTCGGAGGTGCTAATTTTGGAAACTGGACGCATTCAGATTATTTCGGGCGACATCACGCGTTCGGATGCGGACGCTATCGCCAACGCGGCCAACACGTCGCTGCTCGGCGGGGGCGGCGTGGACGGCGCTATTCACCGCGCGGCGGGGCCCGAGCTGCTCGCCGAGTGCCGCACGCTGCACGGCTGCGAGACCGGCAAGGCGAAGATAACGAAGGGCTACAACCTCAAGGCCAGATACGTGCTGCACACGCCCGGGCCGGTCTGGCACGGCGGCACCCACGGCGAGCCGGAAAAGCTCGCCGGCTGCTATCGCTCCTGCCTCGAGCTCGCCAGCCAATACGGCTGCAAGACCGTGGACTTCCCGTCCATCTCGACCGGCGTGTACGGCTACCCCGTGGACAAGGCGGCGAAAGTCGCGATTGACACGATTGCGGACTACCTCGACGGCCATCCGGAGATCGAGCGCGTGCGCATGGTCTGCTTCGACGCACGCACAAAGGCCGCGTACGACTCGGCGCTCGCAGCCAAGTGAGCCGCACTCTTGAATACACCGTAGCGCCGGAGTGCGACGGCAAGCGCGTCCGGGCAGTTTTGCAGGGCGTGCTCGGGCTCTCGGCGGGACTTGTCACGCGCCTCAAGCACCGTGAGGGCGCCGTGCGCATAAACGGCGCCGCGGCGAGGAGTATCGACATACTCCACACCGGCGACGTGCTCGCCGTGGACGTCGGCGACGCCAAGCCCGGCGCGTTCGCGCCCGCCGGGCCCGCGCTCGACGTGGTCTGGGAGGACGAGGACATCATTATAATCAACAAGCCCGCCGGTATGGCCACGCACGGGCGCAGCGACCGGCACGAGCCCACCGTCGGCGCGATGGTGGCCGCGCACCTGGGCACAAGCGCTCCCTTCCACCCGGTTAACCGCCTTGACCGCGGCACGACCGGGCTCATGTGCGCGGCGAAAAACGGCTATATGCTCGACCGGCTGCGGCGTATACTGCACACGGACGCCTTCCGGCGCGAGTACCTCGCCGTCTGCGTGGGTGCGCCGCCGGAAGAGCGCGGCGTCATGGACGCGCCGATAGCCCGCGTGGGCGAGGAAAAGCGCTTTTGCGTGAGCGACGGCGGCGCGCCGAGCCTCACGCGCTACGAGACGCTCTGCACATGGGACGGCCTGAGCCTCGTGCGGCTGCGCCCTGAGACCGGCCGGCCGCACCAGATACGCGTGCACATGGCGAGCCTGGGCTGCCCGCTGCTCGGCGACAGGCTCTACGGGAAACTCAGCCGGGAGATAGGCCGCCCGGCGCTGCACTCGGCCTCGCTCACGCTCGTGCACCCGCTGACCGGCGAGACAATCTCGGCCTCGGCCCCACTCCCCGAGGACATGCGCGCCCTGCTGCCCGACGGCTGCGGCGCATAATATACGGAAATTGCCCCGGAATCTGTGCGTTCCGGGGCAATTTCGGCTCATGCAGCCTCTACGCGTACACCACGCTGCCGTCGCCCATCGTATAGCTCACGCGCGTGAGATTGCGCAGGCGGGCCGAGAGCTCCATCACGTCGTCCGTCGCGCCCTCAGGGACGAACACCTCGGTGAGCTCCAGCGAGCTTGCCAACCCCGCGCTTATGCACCCGGCCGGGGCGCGCTCGGCAATATAGGCCAGCACCACCTCGCTGAGGGCCGACGCGTCGTCCGTGCGGCCTATGTCCACGCCGTCCACGCTCACGTTCCACGCACGCTGCACGCCGTCGGTCGCGGCGAGCAGCGCCCGAACGAGCTCGAGCTTGTCCGCCGTCTGCGGCAACAGCCAAAAGCTCGTGCGCGTCTCCATCTGTGCGAGCTCGGAGCCCGAGCGCGAAAGCTCGGCAAGCGCGCCGAGCGCCTCGCGCTCGGCCTCGCGCACCTCTTCCCGCGTCCAGACGCCCGGCAGCTCCACCCCGCCCACAGAGACCGTGCAGACCGGCCGCATATACGCCGCCGCCAGCACAACGAGAGCGCCCAGCGAGACCATCAGCTTTTTCCAGAGCATACAATCACCTCTATAGTTAACATAACACATTTTCGCGCCGCGTCAAGCCATTCGTCAAAAGCTCCCATGCCTCGCGCGATTTTTTTGCCTGGACGGGCACAATTTTTTGTCCGTCCCGGCATAATTTTTTTGCTCGGACGGGCATAGGATGTCTCGTAAAGGAGGGAGAGGCATGGCTTATGAGGATAAGGCGAAAGCGCCCGCCAAGCCCCAGGGCATTAAGCTCTCAGAGCGTTCGAAACTCACCGTGACCGGCGTGGAGGAGGTCGTCTCCTTTGACGAGGAACGCATAGTTATGCGCACGGTGCTCGGCGAGCTGACGGTGACGGGCAGCGACCTGCACATAGGCAGGCTCAGCCTTGACACGGGCGAGCTGGACGTAGACGGGCTCGTAAACGAACTCAGCTACGCAGAGCATGAGGTCTCCGGCGGCTTTTGGAGCCGCCTGTTCGGATAACCATGGAACTGCCGGTTGCGGCCCAGGCGCTTCAGGCCGCGTACTCACTGCTGCTCGGCGCCGCGCTGGGCGCGCTCTATGACTTCAACCGCGCCATACGGCGCGAAAGCCGCGGCTCTGCCGTGCGCGCGGCGGCGGACGTACTGTTCTGCGCGGCGGTCGCCGGGGCGCTGTTCGTCTTTTCCATGGGCGCGCTCGACGGGCGTCTGCGCCTCGCCATGCTCTGCTGCGCCCTCGCCGGATGGGGGCTCTACCTGCTCACACTGTCGCGCGCAGCGCTCCTTGTGTTCAACTGGCTTGTGAAAAATTGGGTGAAGATGCTGCACTCTCTGGGGTGTCGTTTGAGCATTATCAAGAAAATAATCAAAATTGCAAAAAATATCTTTTCAAAACTCCGCCTTGGGTTTAAAATACACTATGACCGGCGCAAAACTGTTTCCGCCGGAAAAACTGAAGGGAGCACGCGCCGTGAAGCACGGAAGGGCAGGTATGATTACTCTTCTGGCAGCGGCCGCCCTCACCGCGTACGCACTGGCGGGTCTGGCCTCCGCCGGGGCGGAGATAGACAGATACAGCGAGACGAGGGACGCGCTCGCCGCAAAAGCTCAGGAGCTGGAAGAAGCTAACAGCGAGCTGGAGGGCATGCTGCGTCAGGGCCGCGCTGACAAAGACGGAACAATCGAAGCACTCGCCAGGGAGAGGCTGGGACTTACGTACCCTGACGAGACCGGAAGCGCCTAAGCGACAGCCACATCAAACAGGGGGATAAAGAGCACTTATGCAGTTGCAGGTGGGAATGGTACTTGAAGGCAAAGTCACGGGTATTACCAAGTTCGGGGCGTTTGTAGCCCTGCCCGACGGCAAGAGCGGTCTCGTCCACATATCTGAGATCGCAAACACCTTTGTCAACGACGTCCACGACTATGTCCAGGACGGCCAGACGGTGAAGGTGAAAATCATCGGCATAGCCGATGACGGCAAGATAAACCTCTCTATTAAAAAGGCCGAAGCTCCGGAACCCGGCTCCGAGCGCCCCAGCCGCGCGAGCAGGCCCTACACCTCCGGACAGCAGCAGCGTTCCGGCGGCCACAACTACCGTCAGAGCGTGCCTCGTGCCAACGGTCCCACAAGCGACGCCAGCTTTGAGGATAAGCTCAAGCACTTTATGCAGGAGTCCGACAGCCGCATGGCGGACAACAAGATTTACGCCGAGCACCGGATCCGCCGCAGAAGCAGATAAACAAAAACTCAAGCCGCCCTTTCGGGCGGCTTTTTGTTTGTTCGGTTTTGCGCCGAGCTCAGTCCGTTGGAGGGCACAGGCGCTCAAGCTCGTTTATGAGCCGCTCCCCGAGCTCATAGCCGCGCACTACGAACAGCTTTTGCCTCGACTCGCCTCCGTTCGGGTGCCGGACCCGGCAGACGGCGGTACAGCCCGCCGCGCCCTCGCGCAGCCGCTCGACCGCGAGTATCTCGTGCGCAAACCCGTCCAGGCCGTCCGGCAGACGCATGCGCCGCTCAAGCACCCCGTCCGGGCGCGTGAGAGAGCGCACGGCGCGCTGCGCCCGGGCGTTCATGGCGGCGAAGCCCGCCGCGCCGCGGCTGTACCCGGCGAAGTCCATCGCGTCCACATAGTAGAGCCTGCGCGCCCTGTCCAGGCAGAACACGAGCGTCGCGCGCCGGAACCTGCGCCTCAGCCTAAGCGCGAGCGCCACGCACAGCGCGCATACCAGCACGGTCAGCAGAAGCGTCCACTCCAGCACCGGCAGCTTTAAAGTCATGATGAGCAGCGTCCCGCCCATTGTGAGCGCCATCGCCAGCCCTACAACCGCTATTATGAGAAGCGTTATCTTCTGTCCCCCGTCCCTCTCGGGCGGCGCCCATATCTGCACAATACCTCTCCTCTTTTATCGGCGCGCGGCGCGATAATTTTTTTCGAGCCGCCTCTTGACAAACTGTACTGACTGTGTATAATTAGTATACACACTATATAGGGTGATAGCCATGGATATAATCATCAGCAACTCGACCGGGGCGCCGCTCTACGAGCAGATATACTCGCAGATAAAGGGCAAAATAATCTCCGGCGAGCTCAAGGAGGGGGACGCCCTTCCGTCGATGCGCCTGCTCGCAAAGGAGCTGCGCATAAGCGTAATTACGACAAAGCGGGCCTACGAGGAGCTCGAGCGCGACGGCTTCATCGTGACCTATCAGGGCCGGGGCTGCTTTGTCGCCGGGAAGAATCTGGAGCTCATACGCGAGGAACACCTCAAACAGATTGAGGACCTGCTCGGCAGAGCGCGGGATCTGGCCAAAACCTGCGGCCTGACGTACTCAGACCTCGCCGAGATGCTCCGCATAACCTGTGAGGACGATTGAAATGACAAACGCAATAGAAGTAAAGGGCCTCGGCAAGCGCTACGGCGGCTTTTCGCTCGAGAGTGTGAGCTTCACGCTGCCCTCGGGCTGCATCATGGGCCTTATCGGCGAAAACGGCGCGGGCAAGAGCACTACCATACGCCTCCTGCTCGGCCTTGTTAAGCGCTCGGGCGGTGAGGTGCGCGTACTGGGCGAGGACCCGGAGACGGCGGAGCCCGAGCTGCGCGAGGAGATAGGCGCCGTGTTCGACGACTGCCCCTTCCCCGAGACGATGAATCTGCGCGACGTGCGGCGCATACTCGCCGCGGCGTACCGGCACTTTGACGACGGACGCTTCGACTCGCTCGCGCTCAAATTCGGCCTGCCTGAAAAGAAGAAGATAAAGGAATACTCGCGCGGCATGCGCATGAAGCTCTCGATAGCCGCCGCGCTCAGCCACGGCGCGAGGCTGCTCGTGCTCGACGAGCCCACGAGCGGGCTCGACCCCGTGGCGCGCGACGAGCTGCTCGACATCCTGCTCGACTTCATCCAGGACGAGCACAACAGCGTGCTCATATCCTCGCACATCCTCTCCGACTTGGAGAAGGCCTGCGACTATATCACGTTCATACACACGGGCCGCGTCGTGTTCAGCGAGGAGAAGGACGAGCTGCTCGAGAAGTACGTCATTGCCAAGGGCTCCGAGAGCGAGATAGACGCGCTCGACTCCGACGCCGTCGTCGGCGTGCGCCGCGGCGCGTTCGGCTGCGAGGCGCTGGTGCGGCGCCCGGCGGGAGAGCACCTGACGCACGAGCGCGCGAGCATAGAGGAGATAATGCTCTACTACATCAAGGGAGACGCGAAATGAAAGCCGTACTGATAAAAGATTTCCTGAATATAAAGGCGCAGAGCAAGGCGATACTGCTCGTGCTCGCCATATGGTTCGTGATAAGCGTATTTAACGGCAGCGGCTCGTTCTTCGCCGCTCTCAGCGTCGTGTATGCGATACTCCTGCCGCTCACGAGCATCACCGCCGACGACAAGTGCGGCTTTGAGCGTTACGCGTTGACAATGCCCGTCACGCGAACGGTCATGGCGCTCAGCAAGTACGTCTTTGCCCTTTCCTGCGCGCTCTGCATGGCGGTGATAGGTTTTGCAGCCTGCATTATAATTGACAGTTCGTCGGTAAATGAGGCGCTCGCGACCTGCGCGGCGTGCTTCTGCGTCGCGGTAGTGCTCGTGAGTTTACTGCTCCCGCTCGTCTACAAGTTCGGGCCGGAGAAGGCGCGCCTCGTCATGATGGCCGTGTTTATTGTCGGCTTTCTGGTGTTCGGCTTCGTGCTCGATCGGCTGGACGTGGAGCTTTACTTAGACGCCGCATTTGTTACCATGCCCGTCCTTGCGCTTGTGCTGCTCGCCGCGAGCGCGGCCGTGAGCGTGGGGATTTATAAGCGCAAGGAGTTTTGATGCGGCACATACGAAAACTTTGGCCCGTGAGCTCAACGCTCGGGCAGCGCTATGGGCTCTTTGAGCACGACCTTGCCGAAGCTGCACACGTGCCTGCGCTGCGCGGCCGGAATGAAGATGTCGCGGCCGCTTCTCCGGCGGTTGAGCGTGAAGAGGTAGGCGTTGCCCGCCCAGTCCTCGCAGTACTGGCGTATCACCGCCCGGTTGCCGTCGTAGAAGAGCCCCACGTCGCCGTCGCGCAGCTCTTCGCCGAGCGCTATGCGCACCTCGTCGCCGCGGCGCATATACGGCTCGCACTCGTCGTTGTCGAGCACCACTATAAAATCGCCCTTCTCCCGCTCAGGGACGGGGCGTTTTTCTATCTCGGAACCCATGTATTTCCGCCCCCTCAAAGCGAAGATAGCACACAGCTTTGCGCATGTCAAGGCGCTTGATAAATCGCCCTGCGCGGTGTACAATAAAGCCATAAAAGATATGGAGGTGCAGCATGAACGCAGCATATGAGAACCTGCTCACGCGCCGCAGCGTGAGAAAGTATAAAAGCGAGCAGATAAGCGACGAGGAGCTCCAGGCCGTCCTCACCGCAGGCACCTACGCGCCCACCGCGATGGGGAAGCAGTCGCCGCTTATCGTCGCGGTGCAGGACAAGGGCGACATCGCCCGCCTCAGCAGCCTCAACGCCCAGATCAGTGGCGCCGGGGGCGACCCGTTCTACGGCGCGCCGACCGTAATCGTCGTATTCGCCCAGGCCGGGAACCGCAACGGCGTCCAGGACGCCTCGCTCGTCATGGGCAACATGATGAACGCCGCGCACGCGCTAGGCCTCGGCTCCTGCTGGGTCAACCGCGCGCATGAGACCTTTGAGCTCCCCGAGGGCCGCGAACTGCTCGCCAAATGGGGCGTCGAGGGCGACTGGATAGGCGTCGGCAACTGCATCCTCGGCTACCCCGACGGCGAGCTGCCCGAGGCAAAACCCAGAAAAGACGGCTACGTCAAAATCGTAAAATGACCTTTGCGCCCAAAAGCGCCGCACACAGTGTGCGGCGCTTTTTAAATGCCGTCGAGCTTGTCGGCTATTTCGCGGAAAACCTCGTAGAACGTCGCGACCTTCTCCGTATCCAGGCTGCTGCTGACGGCGCCGAGCTTTTTCACGACGATGTTGCGCATTTTCACGGCCTCTTCCCTCCCCTGTTCCGTCAGGGTCAGGCTGCCGCGGTAGCGGCGCTTTGCGCCCGGCGCAGCCTCGCAGATAAGCCCACGCGCGGCGAGCTCCGCCGTGACGCGCGAAATCTGCGCCCGGTCCACGCCGCAGCACGCACTCAGCTCCACGGCACTTAGCCCCTCGGGCGCGTCGAGCAGCCTTAGCAGACAGGACACGTGCACGCTCCTGAGCCCAAACTCGCGCGTGTACTTCTCCTGCACGCGCCTGAGCGCCTTGTACGAGCGCGACACCAGCCCGGTAAACTCGTAAAATCTCTCTGTCTCGTTCAATGCTTCCACCTCGGGCAATATAATACAACTAAGATATTGACAAGTCAACATTTTAGGTGTATATTTGTTGAGCACTCAACATTTTGAATTCTGGAGGAGCATATGGCTGTTAAGATACTGGTCGATTCGACCTTTGACTTCACTGAGGAGCAGCTTCGCGAGCTGGGCATGGAGGTCGTGCGCCTACGGGTACACTTCGGCGACGAGGAGTTCATTGACGGCGTGTCGATAACGCCCAAGCTGTTTTATGAGCGCCTTGTCGAGAGCGACACCCTGCCGACAACCAGTCAGGCCACGCCCACGGACTTTGCCGAGGCGTTCGAGCGCCTGACGGCGAACGGCGACGACGTGGTGGCGATGACGATATCCTCCGCCCTCTCCGGCACCTATCAGAGCGCCGTCATAGCCGCGGAGGACTTCGCGGAGCACGTGCGCGTCGTCGACACGCTCAACGTCACGATGGGCGCGCAGATTCTCGCGCGCTATGCGCAGCGTCTCGCCGATGAGGGCAAGGGGCTCGACGAGATTGCCGTCGCGCTGGAGGAGTCCAAGCACCGTGTGCAGCTTATCGCGCTGCTGGACACGCTCGAGTACCTCAAGCGCGGCGGGCGCATCTCGAGCGCGGCGGCCTTCGCGGGCGGGCTGCTCTCGATAAAGCCCGTCATCACCATACGCGACGGCGCGGTGGCGGTTATCGGCAAGGCGCGAGGCTCCAAAAACGGCAGCAATCTGCTCATGCAGACGATAGAAAAGCACGGGGTGGACTTCTCCATGCCATACACGCTCGGCTACACGGGCCTGAGCGACGCGATGCTGCTCAAGTACCGCGACGACAGCGCGAGGCTCTGGGTTGGGCACACCGACGAGCTGCCTGTCATGGCCATCGGCAGCGTAGTCGGGACGCACGCCGGCCCGGGCGCAATAGGCGTGGCGTTCTTCGGCCTCAAGTGAGCAAAAAGGCAAGGGAAACTTCCCTTGCCTTTTTTGCGTATCAGGCCCTCACAAGCGAGTGCGCGAGCATCACGGCGAGCACGCCCAGCACGGCGCTGGAGACGGCGTACGCGGCGGCGGCGCCGTACGAGCCGGCGCGCAGCAGCTCGAAGGTCTCGAGCGAGAAGGTTGAAAACGTCGTGAAGCCGCCGCACACGCCGACCTTTACAAACAGCACGAGGCGCGGGCTGAGGCAGAGTATTTCGCGCTCAAGGCCGCAACGAGGCCTATCACAAAGGAGCCGAGCACGTTTATGAGCAGCGTGTTCACGGGGAAGCCCGCCGGGTTGCCAAGCGGGAGCTTGCCGGCCAGATACCGCAGCACGGAGCCTGCAAACCCGCCCAGACCTATTACGATGCACTCGAGCACAAAACCACCTCAAACCGGCGCGATGCCGGGAACTTTACGGCCGCGGGGCCGTCAATTTATGTGTTCTTTTATCTTGGCGAGGCCCACGGCCTTCAGGAAAAATTCGTACACGGGCGCGACGCGCTTAAAGTCGCGCGTGAGCGTGGAAGCTAGGCGGTCGGAGTAGAGTATGTCGAGCTTCGTCTCCTCGTGCGTGAGGCACAGGCTCTTCTGATCTAGCCAGACGCGCTCGTTTTCCGGCGCGTCGGGGTGGCGGGAGCGCTTGTAGCGCTCATCCTCGAGCGCGAAAACCTTCTGGGCCTCAAATGCCGCGAGCGCCGCAAGCCAGTCGGGGTCGTGCGAGAGTATCATGCCGCGTATGCAGTCCATTATGGCCGGGTCGGTCTGGTACCAGCCGCAGCCCCAGCGCACCGCTCTCGGCGAAAACTCGAACCAAAAGCTCGGATAGCCCTCGTACTTCGCGCGCAGCAGCGTTATCCACATCACATCGCGGTATATCGGCAGCCCGGGGCCCCGGCGCGTGTCGCGCCAGATCCGTGAGATGCTCTTGCCCACTTTGGGTATTATAACAAGCGAGGGGTCTATCTCCCACATGGCCGGGGCCATGTCCTCGACCAGCTCGGCCATCGGCTCGACGACCAGAGAGAGGTATTCGTCCCGGTGCTCGTGGAACCACTCGCGCGAGTCCATGACCCGGTTGAGCGCCATAAAGTCCAGTGTTTCTTCCGAAAAAGACATATTGAGTCACATCCTGTCTGAAATGCGAAGGAATTATATCATGTTGTCGGACGCGGCGCAAGTTTACAAATATATCTGGAAAAGCGCGAGCGTTCGTG
>CAYXVA010000003.1:0-12984 GCA_964467975.1 uncultured Oscillospiraceae bacterium
CGTGCGCCTCTCTTCAACGGAGAACACGCATTCACCGGCATTCAGGGCGTCGAATTCCCGGCAGGAGCGCTCATGCCGCGTCCGCGCCTCCTCGCGGGTGAGCGCGGTCACGCCGCCGGTATAGCGCTTCACCTCCGGGTCGTTGTTCATGCGCCAGAAGGTCTCGAAGTCCGTGCCTAAGGGCGGGCGAATGACGAGCCGGTGTGTCTCAATGCTCACGCTATCTCGCAGAGTACCGCGAGCAGCTTGTCCATCTGCTCGGCTGTGCCTATCGTGATGCGCAGATACTCGGAGAGCTCGCCGCCGAGGTAGCGCACAAGGATACCGCGTTCCTTGAGCGCGGCGGCGATATCTTGCGCCTCGCCCTTCGGCGGCTTTGCGAGGACGAAGTTCGCCTTCGAGTCGGTTAAAAGCCAGCCGCGAGTCTTGAGCGCATCGGCGAATTTGTCGCGCTCGGCGGCTATGCGCGCGCAGTTGGTCTCGTAGTAGGCGCTGTCCTTTACGGCGGCGATGCCGGCGGCGAGGGCCGTGCGGTTGACGCTGTAGGGGTTCGTCGAGTATTTGAGCCGATTGAGGTCGTCAATGAGCTCAGCACTGCCGACGGCGAAGCCGAGCCGCGCGCCCGCCATCGAGCGGGACTTGGAGAACGTGCGAACGACGAGCACGTTCGGGTACTTCTTCACGAGCGGCAGCGCGCTTGTGCCGCCAAAGGCCACATACGCCTCGTCCACGACGACCACGCTGTCCGCGTTGCGGCGCACAATCTCCTCAATCGCGCTGCGCGGCATTTCCACGCCGGTCTGCGCGTTGGGGTTGGCGATAACGACCAGCCGGTGCGCGTCGAAGAAGTCCGCCGGGTCGAGCGTGAGGCCCTCATGCATGGGCGCGCGCTTTTCATCGATACCGTGCAGGGCGCAGAACACCTCGTAGAAGCCGTAGGTTATCTCGGCAAAGAGCGCGCCGCGCTCGCCGTAGGCCATGAAGCAGAAGTTGAGTATGTCGTCCGAGCCGTTGGCGCACAGTATGTTCTCCGTGCCCACGCCCAGCGCGTCCGCAAGCGCGGCATCGAGCTCGCGGCAGGCCGCGTCAGGGTAGAGGTTCAGCGCGGTGCCCTCGGCCGAGCGTACCGCCTCAATGACGCCCTCGCTTGGCGGGTAGGGGCTCTCGTTGGCGTTGAGCTTGATAAACTCGCCCTTGGGCTGCTCGCCGGGGACATAGGCGTCCAGCGCGGCGTAGCGGCTGTTCATATAGCGGCTCATTTGCCCTCGCCTCCCGTGCGGCGGGCTGTCGCGCTCACGGCGTGGCCGTGCAGGCCCTCGGCGTCGGCGAAGAGCGCCGCGGCGTCGGCGACGGCCTCAAGCGCGTCGGCGGTGTAGTAGCTGAAATACGAGCGCTTGACGAAGTCCTCCACGCCGAGCGGGCTTGAAAAGCGCGCGGTGCCCATCGTGGGCAGAGTGTGGTTCGTACCGGAGAGATAGTCGCCGAGCGGCTCTGGGCAGTAGCGCCCGAGGAAGATGCTGCCCGCGTTGCACACCTTGGGCAGGAAGTCGAAGGGCGAGTCCACCGCGAGCTCGAGGTGCTCGGGCGCGACGGCGTTCGCCATCTCGACGGCCTCGTCGAGGGAGGAGACGACGATAATTTTGCCGTTTGCCTCGATCGCCGCACGGGCTATCTCCTCGCGCGGGAGCACGGCGAGCTGCTGCTCGGCCTCGGACTGCACGGCCTCGGCCAGCTCCATGCTGTCGGTTATGAGTATCGCCGTGGCGAGCCGGTCGTGCTCGGCCTGGCTCAAAAGGTCGGCGGCAATCCACTTCGGGTCGCTCTTGCCGTCTGAGACGACGAGGATCTCGCTTGGGCCGGCTATCATGTCTATCGCGACCTGGCCGAACACCTGGCGCTTGGCCTCGGCGACAAAGGCGTTGCCGGGGCCGACTATCTTGTCCACCTGGGGTATGGTCTCCGTGCCGTAGGCCAGCGCGGCCACGGCCTGGGCCCCGCCGACGCGGAACACGCGCCCCACGCCCGCAATCTTGGCTGCGGCGAGGATAGCGTCGCTCACTTTCCCGCCGCTCGCCGGGGTGGTCATGACAATCTCTTCCACGCCCGCTATCTTCGCGGGGATGCAGTTCATGAGCACGCTGCTCGGATACGCCGCCGTGCCGCCGGGGACGTACAGGCCCACGCGCCGGAGCGGTATCACCCGCTGGCCGAGCAGGGAGCCGTTCTTGCCGGACATTATGTACCCGTGGCTGAGCTGCTTTGCGTGGAAGGCGCGGATGTTCTCCGCGGCGAGCTCCATGACTTTTATGAGCTCGGGGTCGACGGCGGCGTACGCCGCGTCCAACTCCTCCGGCGTGACCTCGAGCGCGACGCCCTCGGCGCGGTCGAATTTGGCGTTGTAGGCCAGCAGCGCGGCATCGCCGTGCTCGCGCACGTCGGCGATTATCGCGGCGACGGTGTCCGTGACGTCCGCAGCGCTTGCCTCGCGCCGGACGAGCTCGGCGTCTGGGGTCTCGCCTCTTTTGTATATCTTGAGCATGTCAATTCTCTCCTTCCGAAGCCTGCGCCAGAGCCGAAACCAATCCGTTCACCCGCGCGTGCTTGAATCTGAATTCCGCCTTGTTCGCGATAAGCCTCGCGCTTATCGGCAGCACCTCTTCGAGCACCGCGAGGTTGTTTTCCCGCAGCGTCGTGCCCGTCTCGACGATGTCCACAATGACGTCGGCGAGGCCGATGATAGGCGCAAGCTCGATAGAGCCGTTGAGCTTTATTATATCTATCGTGCGCCCACGGCTGCGGAAATGCCGCGTCGCAATCTTCGGGAACTTGGTCGCCACGCGCAGCGCGCCGCCGCGCTCGAGCGCGCCCGGATACCCCGCCACGCACATGCGGCACTTGCCGAGGCCCAGGTCCAGCAGCTCGTAGACGTCCGCGCCCGACTCGACGAGCACGTCCTCCCCGGCCACGCCCAACTCGGCCGCGCCGCGCTCGACGTAGATGGGCACGTCGGCGGGCTTGACCCAGAAAAAGCGCAGCGAGCCGTCGGCGTTTTCCAGCACCAGCTTGCGGCTGTCCTCGTCGAGGCTCGAGCAGCCCATGCCCGCTTTGTCCAGCAGGGCGATCACCTTCTCGCCCAGCCTACCCTTGGGCAGGGCGATGTCCAGCGTGTCATTCACAGCGCTCCAGCCTCCCCTCCGCGTCCAGCTTTAAAACTTGCCGGCAGCGCGTATGCCCGCGCTCATGCTGCACGGCGACGCTCCGTCCCTCGCCGGTGAGGCGGCCGACAACCGAGGCAACAAGGCTCGCCTTGACGTCCCGGCCGGTCAACAGCAGCACGTCGGCCGCGTACTCGTGCGTCTCCCCGGCATAGAGCCGCTCGAGCAGGTTCAAGTAAACCGCGAACCCTATTGCCCCGCCGCTCTTGCCGAGCCGGGCAAGCACTCTGTCATAGCGCCCGCCGGAGAGCACCGCCGACGGCGCGCCATGGACATACCCCTTGAAGAGCAGGCCGTTATAGTAGTCCATGTCGCTTGTGATGGACAAGTCGAGGTTCGCCCCCGCGAGCGTGCCGAAGCTCTCGAGCACATCCGCGAGCGCGGCAAGCTCCCTCACGGCACGCTCGGTCTCGCTGTTGACGGACATGCCCTGCAGCTCGCAGAGCACCTCGCGCAGCGGCCCGTAGAGCCCGACGGCCCGGCACAGCCGGTCTACCGGCGCGCCCGACGCGCCGTTTTGCGCGCAGATGGCGCGTATGCCGTGTATATTCCGGCCCGAGACGGCGCGTATGACCTCGTTTTTTGCCTGAGCGCCGAGGCCCAGGGCGTCTATGAGCCCCGTGACGAAGCCCATGTGCGTCACATCGAGCACGTACTCGGCCGAGATAACCTCCAGGCTGCGCACCGCGAGGTTCACAACCTCGCCCATTGCGTAGTCGTCCACCTCGCCGAGGTATTCGAGCCCCGCCTGCGTTATCTCCTGAAAGCCGAGCTGCCTGTCCGGCGCGCGGTAGACGCTCTCGTCGTAGTAGACGCGCACGCTCGCCCCCGGCTGTGCCGTGAGGTTCTTGGCAATCGAGAGTGTCACGTCCGGCTTGAGCGCCATCAGCCGCCCGTTGGTGTCCGTGAACGTTATCACGTCCCCCGCGGGCAGGAAGCTGCGGTTGTTTGCATATAGGTCGTACTCCTCAAACTTGCTCATGCGGTAAGCCCGGTAGCCGTAGCGGGAGTACAGCGAGCGAAGGGAGCGCACCAGCTCCTCCTCGCGCGTGAGTATGACGTCCATGTGGTTTCGCCTTTCACTTTACTTTGCTAATGTGATAGCACGGTAGTATACTACCACATTATTTCCGTATGTCAAGCTCTTTCTATCGTAAAATCCGCTCCGGGCAGGAACAGCGCGGCGTTGCGCGCAAAGCGCGCCGTGTCGCCCGTCACTAGGCATTTGAGCCGACCGCCGGCGGGCCTTTCGGAGAGCAGGCTGTGCTCGCCGAGCAATTCCGCGCAGCGCCGGGCCCCGGCGGTGCCGGAGTCGATGAGCGCCACGCCCCGCATGCGCCGGGAGATGACGCCGCTCAGGAGCGGGAAGTGCGTGCAGCCTAGGATCAGCGTGTCTATGCCGCTGCCGTCGAATGGCCTGAGCGCGACGTCGACGGCGCCGGACACTTCCTCGTCCTCTGCGTCCACCCTTCCGGCCTCCACCAGCGGCACCAGCGTGAGCGCGCCGTGGGAAAACACCTCGGCGGCGGGGTTGACGGCGTGTATTTCGCGCGCAAATGCGCCCGTGCGCGCCGTGGCGACCGTCGAGAACACCCCTATCCGGCCCGTTTTGCTCGCCGCTACGGCTTCGGCCGCGGCCGGGGCTATGACGCCGCAGGTGGGCACACCGGCGAGGGCGGCGGCCTCGTCCAGGCAGGTGGAGGTGATAGTGCCGCAGGCCACAAGCAGCGCCTTTATCCCGCGCGAGGCGAGACGCGAGACGCACTCGAGGCCGAAAGCCGTGATCTCCTGTGCGCTTCTGCCCCCATATGGCACGCGCGCCGTGTCCGAAAAGAACACGATGTCCTCTCCGGGCAGCAGCGCGCGCAGGCAGCGCACGGCGGTCAGGCCGCCAACGCCGGTGTCCAAAACTCCTATTGCTCTTAAATCCATGTAGCGCTATGTGCCTCCTGTTTTCAGTGCGCCGCGTCTCCCTTGCCATGGGGCAGGAGGCTCGCTTCACGCAGCTTTTTCAAGCTCTCGGGCGAGGCGTGGCGCAAAAAGTGCTCGAGAAATTCGCCGGGGCTGTTGTAGACCGGGATATAGCGCACACCGTCGTGCGCGTCCGATTCGAGCGGCGCGAGCGCGAGCAGCCCGTTCGCAGCGTCCTCCAGCTCGCACAATTCCCGGTCGTCCCTGTAAAAGTGTTCGCCCTCAAGGTGCTCCAGCTCGTGCCTGAGCCCCTCGGCGCGTCTTTCCGGCGAGCAGCGGGTGTTGATATAGATTGTAAACGTTCCGTCCCCGTTTGAAACCGCGACGCTCGGCGAGGCCATGTTGGGGAAATCCACGCCGTAGACCCAGTAGTCCACGCCCTCCACGTACCGGCTCATTTCGTCGCGCGCAGCTCCTCTATCATGTGCACTATGGCCTCGATCTGTTCTTTTGTCGCGCCCTTGGTCACGGAGAAAAGCATACGCATATCCGGCCGGCTGCGCAGTTCCTCCAGATACCCGGCCAGCTCGCGCTCGACAGGGTCGCTGTACTTGGTGTCCTTTCCGAGCAGGTAGTCTACGGAGACGCCCAGATAATCGGCTATACGTGCGGCGGTCTCGGCGCTCACGCTCTTGGCGCGGCCCTTGCGCAGCTCGGTCATAAAGCTGCGGCTCATGCCCAGGTCGGAACTCATCCGCGAGCCGGAGATGCCCCGCTCCCTGAGCAGCTCGTCAATTCTCTCAGCCATGCTGTTGGCCATGTTGAAACCACCCTTTATAGATTGGACAGGCCGTGCCCATATGCGGCGGACATGCGGCGCATCACAATTATAGTATATTACAGATACTTGTACATGTCAACCGCTGTACACACTGAATTTGGTAACAGCCTGTCTCAAATTCGCACCGCGCGCCTGGGGTGCAGGAAGTACACTGTCCGCTCCTTGACGCGCTCGCCGGTTATGCGCTCCATCGCCCAGGCGTACGCCTCAAGCTGCGCGCGGTAGCTCTCGGCGCGCTCGTGCGACGCGTCGGGGGATATTCGGTCGGTCTTGTAGTCCACAACGACAAGCCCGTCGGGCTCGGCAAAGCAGCAGTCCACGACGCCCTGGAGCAGTATCTCGTCCTCCCCCGCACCCGGGAAGAGCTCGGACGCCGGACGCAGCAGCGAAAACGAGAACTCGCGCCAGAGCTTTGTGCTCGCGGCCATGCGCTCCCCCAGCTCGCTGACGGCGAGGGCGCAGATGCTCCCGGCGTCGACGGCCTGCGCCTCCCGCGCGGACAGACGCCCCGAGTAGGCCAGCGCCTCTATCTCGGCGCGTGCATCGGCCTCGCTGTGCACGGCGGCGAGGTCTATGTATCTGAGGGCCAGGTGGGTCGCGGTGCCGCGCTCGGCGGCGGTCAGGGTGCGCCCGGCCCCGGCCAGGTCCGGCTTCCTGAACGGCCGCACCGCGCGCTCTACCAGCTCGGCGCTCTCCAAATCCGGCTCCGGCAGGCTCTTGAGCTCGGTGGCCGTTATCTTGCTCGGCAGCGTGACGGACGCCGAGTGCTCGTAGCGCCACGCATAGCGCTCCGCCAAATTGGGCGCCGCAGGCGCTTCGGCCTTATCGTCAGACTGCGCCGCGGCGCGGTAGGCGCGCGTCCCTTTCCCGCCCGGGGCCACGGTCTTGAGCTCTATGGTCTCGCCGCCGTCGGCCAACGCGGCGGTTATGAGCCAGTCGGAGAAGCTGCGCATGCCCATGAGCGCCTCTGCCGGCATCGGCGACGTGGCGAAGAGCGAGAGCTTATCGAGCTTCTTCTCCGGCTCGGGCACGGTGCAGGTGATTATAAGCCGCTCTCGCGCGCGCGTCATGGCGACGTAGAGCAACCGCAGCTCCTCGCTGAGTTGTTCGCGGCGCAGCCGGTGCGCCACGGCGCGGCGGGCTATCGTCGGATACTCCGCGCCCCGGCGCGTGTCCGTCACCATCGGCCCCAGGCCCAGCTCGGGGTGGACGAGCACGGTCGGGCGCAGGTCCATCTCGTTGAACCGGCGCGCCGTGTCGCCGAGGAACACCACGGCAAACTCCAGGCCTTTGCTCTGGTGTATGCTCATTATCTGCACGGCGTCGCCCGAGGCCGCCGAGGGCAGCACGGGCTCGCGGCCGCGCTCGCGCATCTCGCCTATCCACTCGTTGAAGCGTCTCAGGCCGCGCCACGCGCCCTGCTCGAACTCGCGCGCGAGCTCGAAGAGCCGCTGCAATCTCGCCACGCGCGCACTCCCGTCCGGCAGCGCGGCGCACACCGCGTAGCAGTCGAGCCGCCTGTAGAGCTCGCCGAGCACTTGGGTGACCTCCGCTTCGCGCGCAAAGTCGCGCAGCGCGTCTATCGTCTCGACAAAGCGGGCGCACTTCGCGTCCCCGGCGGCCCTGACGCGCAGCGCGTCGTAGAGCTCGGCGTCGCGGTCCGTGAGGCGTATCGCCGTGAGCTCGTCGGGCGTAAAGCCGAAGAGCGCCGAGCGCAGCACGCTGACGAGCTGCACGTCCTGGCGCGGGTTGTCGATAAGCGAGAGCAGCGCGAGCGTGACCTCGACCTCGGCGGATTCAAAAAAGCCGACCGCCTGCCCGGCCTCAACGGGTATGCCCGCGCGCGCGAGCTCGCGCCTCCAGACATTGCCGGAGACGTTCGCCGAGCGCAACAGCACGGCAATATCGCCGTAGCCGAGCGGCCGCTCCCCGCCGGGGGTGGTGAGCATCGTCCCGCCCTCCACCAGCTCGCGCATGCGCGCGGCGGCGTAGCGCGCCTCGAAGGCGACCTTGTCGGGCCGCTCGGCGTCCTCCTCCGCGCCCGGCGAGGAGAGCACAACCAGCTCGGGCAGCGGCACGCTGCCGCCGTAAGGCAGCGCGGCGATGAGCTTCGCGTTCTCGTCGTACTCAAGCTCGCCCAGCGCGCGGCTCATCAGGCAGGTGAACACGCTGTTGACCGCTCCGACCACCTCAGGCCTCGAGCGGAAGCTCTCGCGCAGGAATACGCGCCTCGGCATACCCTCAGGAGCGGGGGCATCGGCAAAGCGCTCGTATTTGTCTATGAATATCGTCGGGTCGGCCAGGCGGAAGCGGTAGATGCTCTGCTTGACGTCGCCGACCATGAACAGCCTGCGCCCCGCGCCGGACACGGCGTACACTATCTCCTCCTGCACGCGCGAGACGTCCTGGTACTCGTCGACCATGACCTCAGTGTAGCGCGCCGAGAGCCCGAGGGCAAAGGGCGTCGGCTCTCCGCCCTCGTCTGTCAGGAGCTGCGCCGCCAAGTGCTCCGCGTCGGCGAAGTCCAGCAGCGAGCGCCGACGCTTGCGGCGCACATATTCTTCGTCAAAGTCGAGCGTGAGGCGCAGCAGCGCGTCCATGGCCGGGCCGGTGGCACGCAAATCCGCCAGCAGCGGCTCGCTGGGCGTGGAAAAGTCCTTTTGCAGCTTCGCCATCGCCTTTTTGCACTCGTCGCGCCGGGCCTTGACTATCTCCTTGAGCTCGGCCTCGCCCTTGAGCGGCTTAAAGCCCGGGAAAACTATGGGCAGTGCGCTGCACAGCGCGTCCCAGCCCCGGTCCGCCGCGGCTATGGCGGCGTCTATGGCCTCGAGCGTGGCCTCCAGGCTCGCGCCGTAGGCCTTCACCGCGGCGGCGCTCTCCGACACCTCGCCGAGGATGTAGTCTATCTCCCGGCGCCAGTATTTGAGCTCGTCGCGCGCGCCGCCGAGCAGCTCGCGGCCCCAGGCCGTGTCCGCAGCGTCGCTGCCGAGGCCGTCAAAGCCCCGCCGCTGCTCTTCGGCCCACTGCCCGGGCCTCGCGTGGGCCTGCAGCTTGCCGTGCAGCGAGAACACCAGCGCCTCCAGGCGCGAGTCGTCCCGGCCCGCGCCCACCGTGTCCGCGAGCGCGAGAAAGCCCGGGTCGGCCTTTTCGTAGGCGTTTTCCAGCACCGTCTCCAGCGCCGCGGCCTTGAGCTCCTCCGCCCGCTGCTCATCGCACAGCCCGAAGCCGGGGTCGAGCCCCAGCCGCGCGGCGTTTTCGCGCAGCAGCGAGACGCAAAAGCTGTCTATCGTGCAAATCTCCGCCCGGCGCACGAGCGCGCTCTGTCGGCGCAGCCTCGCGGCGTCCTCCCCGCCCATGGCGGCGCGCTCGGAGAGTTCCGCGCTTATCTTCGCGCGCAACTGCTCGGCCGCGGCGCGCGTGAAGGTGATAACGAGGAAGCTGTCCACGTCCGCCGGGCGCTCGCCGTCGAGTATGTACCCCATCAGCCGCTCGACGAGCACTTTTGTCTTGCCGCTGCCCGCCGCCGCGGAGACGAGCAGCTCGCCGCCTCGGTCGCCTATGGCCAGCGCCTGGCTGGGCGTAGGCTTGAATTCAGCCATCCTTCTCATCTCCTTCCAGCAGCTCCCACACCCTTGTGGCCTTGAGCGCGGGCAGATAGCGGCGCTCGTCGCCCCCGTCGCCGTCAGAGAAGCGGCAGGCGTGGACGTAGTCGCACCAAAGGCAGGCGTTGTCGCGCGCGTTTTTATAGCAGGGGTCGGCCTGTATGCTGCCCGAGCGTATCTCCCCGGCCATGGCGCGCAGCGTCTCCTCCACGCGCCGGGCAAGCAGCCCGAGCTGCTCCGCGCTCGCGAGCGCCGTGCCTGACGGCGCGCCGTCTTTCCACTTCACAGGGATGCGCACAGGGCTCTCGCCGTGCTCCATCGCGTGCAGCACGTCCGCGTCGTCGAGCAGCAGCCCGCTGCGGCGCAGCGCCTCGCCGCGCTTCTTGGCTATTTCCTCGTCCGTCGGTTCGCGCTCTGCCGTGACGAGCGCGTCCCGCGCCGGGATGTACAGCACGCCCGCCGGAATGGTCTCGAGCCCGTATCGCTCCTTGCCGGCGCCCGAAAGGGCAAACAGATACAGCAGCATCTGCATGCCCAGGCCGTAATACACGTCGGAGAGCGAGAAGCTCTTCCGCCCCGTCTTATAATCCACGACACGCAGATACAGCCGCCCGTTGTGTACCCAGCCGTCCACGCGGTCGGCAATGCCCACCGCGCGCACGCTCCCGCCTCCGTCTAGGCTCAGCCCGGCGCCCGATACCGCGCGGCCGAGATCCAGCTCGAAGTCCAGCGGCTTGAAGTCCGAATCGCGCAGCTCGCCGGCCATGTCCAGCACTATCCGCTCCACGCTCCCGGCCAGGCGCTCGTACAAATAGATAAACCGCGCGCTCTTCCCCTCTCGCCCGCCGAGCTCAGTTGCGAGATAGCTCTCGGTGAACTCGCGCGTGAGCTCGGCTATGCGCTCATCTGAAAGCGCGGCTATGCCCCCCTCGGGCGCGGCCGCGGCCACGTGCTGGAGCACGTAGTGCACAAACGTGCCGACCTCGGGCGCCTTGAACTCGGCGCGCGCGCGTGGCTTTGCTTTGAGGCCGTAGGTCATAAAATATGAGAACCGGCAGCTCGCGAAGCGCTCTATCCTCGAGGCCGAGAGGTGCAGATTCTGCCCGTAGAGGCGCAACGCGCTCTCGCGCGAGAGCCCCCCGCGCGTCACCGCAGCCGCACCGGCGATGCGCTCCATGCGCTCGGGCGAGGCGGAATCGAAGTACGCCTTCGCGGCCTCCACCGCGCCGCCGCCCAGCCCGGCGATGGACGCGGCGGCCAGCTCCACGGCGGCGTCCTCGCTCTCGAGCAGGCTTTCAGCGCGCGAAATGCCTCGTATATCAAGGCCGAAGAGCCCGCGTGCGCGCGTCATCAACAGGCTCGGCTCGAGCTCCTGGCCGTCCGCGCCGAAGCTCGGCGCGACTATGGTCAGCGTCTCGCCGGGCAGGGAGACGCAGTTGTATATCAGCGTGTACTCGCGCCATAGCTCGGCTTCGCCTGCGTCCAGCACCAGCCCGTACTCGCCGAGCGCGCGCCTCTCGTCGGGCGTGAACACGCCGCTGCCGCCCTCCGGCGCGGGCAGACGGTCGTCGGACGCGCCGAGGATTATCAGGTGCTTTATATGCCGGCGGCGCATGCGGTCGAGGTCGCCCGCCATGACCATGTCCAGCGAAATTGGGATCACGCCGACGTTGTACTGCGAGAGCGCCAGCAGATAGAGCCGCGAGAACGCGGCGGCGTCGAGCTCCATGTCGCCCAGCACGGCCGAGCACTGCTCGAGCGCGTCCACGGCCGCGTCCCAAATACGCGCGTACTCCGCCGCGTCCTGGCACCGCCCGGCCCTCTCGAGCTCGTCGGCGCGCGCGGCGAGGCTCTCGGCGAGCCCCAGATGCTCAAAGAGCCCCGCGAGCGCGGCGCACTGCCCGGCGGCGGTGTGCGCCTCGCTGACCTCCCGCTCAAAGTCCAGCAGGGGCCCTGCGGCACGATAGCGCAGCTCGTTTATGCGCTCAAGCCGCGCCCCGGCATTCTCGTCCAGGCCGCTCTTATAGCCGTCCGGGTGCATGCCCCAGTCGCGCGGCGAGTGCCAGCGCTTTGAGGCTATGCTCCAGGTGAAGCAATAATTCTCCAGCTCGTCGCACTCGGCCATTGTCAGCCCCGCGAGGCCCGTGCGCAGATACGCAAACACGTCCGCGCCCTCCCAGCCGCCCAGCACGGCCTCATAGGCCGAGGCGATAAGCGTGGGAAGCGGTTTTTGTGTTATGTCAACCTGCCTTGCGACAAACAGCGGCACGCCGAAGCGCTCGAAGGCGGCGGTGAGCGCGGGCCGGTAGTCCTCGAAGCCGCGCACGGCGACGGAGATATCGCGCCAGCGGCAGCCGGAGCGGGCCAGGCGCAGCGCCTCGGCGGCGGCGAATTCGCACTCCTCGGCGATGTTCGCACATGAGCGCAGCTTGACGCGGCCTTCGGCGTCGAAGGTGCGCGCCGGGTAGCTCAGGAGGTTTTCGGCGAGCGTGTCCATAGGCGAGCGCGCGGCGGACTCCATGGCCTCGACGCTCACGGCGATGCCCTCGTCACGGGCAAAGCGCATGAGCGAGCGCGCCGTGGAGCGGGTTATATCGAAGAGCTCACTGCCGTAGTCCACGCTGTCGAGCGTGAGGCAGACAGTCACGTCGGCGCGGCGCATGATTTCAAAAACTATGCGCTTTTCCTGCGCGGTGAAGTCCGTAAAGCCGTCTATGTACACCTCGCCGTCCCGCGCAAAGTCGCTGTACGGAAGGCGTTCGGCCAGAAGCGTGAGCCTGTCGGCGCTGTCGGTGTGCTCGCTGCCCACCGCGGCGGAGAAGGCTGCCATGACCAGCGCGAGGTCGGAGAGCTTCTCGCCCAGCGCGCCGGGCATGGCCCCGGCCGCCTCGAGGAGCTGCGCGTCTGTCACCTCGGCGGCGGCGAGCTCGTCTATCGTACTGAGCAGCTGGAGCTGCAGCTCCGGCGAGCGGCGCGCACGGGCGTAGACGTGCAGCCGCGTGTAGACGCCGTCGAGCGCGAGCGCCATACACAGTAGCCGTCCGCCCGCACTCAGCGCGCTGCGCCCGCCGGGGCCCAGCTCTGCCTCAACCCTGCGGGCAATGCCCGTGAACGAGAGCACCTCGGCGTATAGCGCGAGGCTGTCGCCCGCCACGCGGGCAAGCTCGCGCTCGGCCTCGTGGCTGTACTGTTCGGGTACGAGCAGCACCCCGCCGCTGCGGCGCTCTTCCACGCGGCGGCGCAGCTCGTCCATTGTTCTCGCGGTCTTGCCGGCGCCCGCGCGGCCGGTGATGATTCTGAGCATAGGTCTCCTTTGTCTTTCGCAGCCCGGCCATGCCGCAGCTGTTCCAGGTCTTGCACATACTTCCGAGGCAAACTCCCTCCGACCCGCTGCGCGGGCCACCTCCCTCTTAAG
>CAYXVA010000003.1:13084-14969 GCA_964467975.1 uncultured Oscillospiraceae bacterium
ATACTTCCGAGGCAAACTCCCTCCGACCCGCTGCGCGGGCCACCTCCCTCTTAAGAGGGAGGGTATTTTCTCGCTTGCACTAGCAGCAAAGCTGGCTGTGGCGGCGCTCATTCGATAATTTCAACAATTTGAATTATATCAACCGCCATATTTTTCGTCAATTCCTATTGAAAAGCCGACACATATATGTTAGAATGTTAACAACTTGGCCCGGAACTGAGGTTCGGGCGCGAAAATGAAGGGAGACAGATTATGGATATCAGCAAGGTCACAGTCAAGGAACTGCTCGCCAACCCGAAAGCCTGCGACGCGCTCAACGCCATCAACCCCAACATTCTCAAGAGCCCCATGGTGAAGCTCGTCAAGGGCAAGACCATCGAAGCTGTCTTTAAGATGGTGCCCGACAGCAAGGTCTCCGCTGAGGAAAAGCAGAAGATAAAAGAGGCGCTCGCCGCTATATAACTTCCCGGGGCCGGTCGTTGGACCGGCCCCTTGATTTGCTTCAGGCGTTGAATACGTACTTGTCCAGCCGCTCAAACGCCTCCTGCACGCGCGTGAGCGGCAGAGCGAGGTTCATACGGATGTGGCACGGGCCGAAAAATTTGCGCCCGTCCTGCCACGCGACTCCGACGTCCCAGCCGGACTTTATCAGCGCGGCTATGTCCGTATTGTGCCCTTCGCACCACTTGGTGCAGTCGAGGAAGAGCATGTACGTGCCCTCCGGCTTGGACACGGATACGCCGTCGAAGTGCCCGGCTATATAGTCGCAGGCGTATTCCACGTTGCCGCCGAGGACCTCGACGAGCTCATCCGTCCACTCGTAGCCCTCCGGCCTGTACGCGCCTATCAGCGCGTGCATGCTCAGCACGTTCGCGTCGTTGTAGTGCGAGAGGCTCGACTCCTTGAGGACGCGGTCGCGCAGACGCTTGTTGTAGATTATGTGATAGCTGCCCACGAGCCCGGCGAGGTTGAAGGTCTTGCTCGGCGCGTAGACCGCGACGGTGCGGTTTTTTGCGTCCTCGCTCACGGACTGCGTGGGGATGTGCTTGTGCCCGGGGAGTATGATGTCGGACCAAATCTCATCGGAGACGACATAGACGTCGTACTTCTCGCACAGGGCCATGAAGCGCTCTACCTCCCCGCGCTCCCATACACGGCCGGTGGGGTTGTGCGGCGAGCAGAATATGGCCGCGTGTATGTTGTTTTCGACTATGCGCCGCTCCATGT
The DNA here is from genome assembly GCA_964467975.1 of uncultured Oscillospiraceae bacterium. Classification (GTDB taxonomy): domain Bacteria; phylum Bacillota; class Clostridia; order Oscillospirales; family Oscillospiraceae; genus Scatomorpha. The sequence goes on from CAYXVA010000003.1 coordinate 14,312, forward strand.
CCTCGAAGTCCATGCGCCAGACGCCGTTTTCGTCCCGCACGAGCGGGCTGAGCACCATGTGATAGCCGTTGTTCGTCAGGCTGTCGGTAAAGCCGACGTAGGTCGGCGAGTGCACCAGCACGTTGTCGCCCCTGGAGCAGAAGGTGTTTATCGCGCTTATCACGCAGCCCACGACGCCGTTTTCATAGCCGATGTGCTCCTTTTTGAGCCCCGTCACGCCGTTGCGTGTCTCCTGCCAGCGGATTATCGAGTCAAAATACTCGTCCTTCATCTCAAAGTAGCCGTAGAGCGGGTGCTTTGCGCGCTCGACGAGCGCCTCTGTGATAGTCGGCACGGTCGGGAAATTCATGTCCGCGACCCACATGGGTATGACGTCAAAGCCCTCGCGCGGCGGGTCGGGCTCGATGCCCCAGTGGTAGGTGCCCACGCCGTCCACAGCGATGGCGTCTTTTCCGTGGCGGTCGATTATGGATGTGAAGTCGTATTTCATGCTTACACCGGCTTTCATTTGAATCTGCGCATATTATAGCACCGCGGGGGCTCCTTGACCAGAGGGCTTTTGCAAAGGCGCTCTGATTGCTGTTAATCCTTAAACTTTAAGTATTTCTGGGGCGCTTTCTTTGTTCCTTGCACAAAGAAAGCGTCCCAGACCCCGAAA
>CAYXVA010000004.1:0-4732 GCA_964467975.1 uncultured Oscillospiraceae bacterium
GCCGCAGGCCCGTTTTCTCCCCCGGCAAGAAAACGGGCCTGCGGCCCGACCGCGCCGTGACGGTGTACGCCAACCGGGCGCGGGAGGCGTTCCCGGGCCTGCCCGTCGTGATAGGCTCGCTCGAGGCAAGTTTGCGGCGCTTCGCACACTACGACTACTGGCAGGACAAGGTGCGCCGTAGCGTCATTTTTGACGCGAAGGCCGACCTGCTCACTTACGGCATGGGCGAGTACGCCACGATTGAGATAGCGAGGCGCTTAAAGCGCGGCGAGGACGTCTCGACGATGCGCGACATACGCGGCACGGCGTACATCGCCGCCGAGCCGCCCGAGGGCGCGCTCATACTGCCGAGCTACGAGGACGTGTGCGAGAGCAAGCGGGCCTACGCCGAGGCCACGCGCACAGAGTACGCCGAACACGACCCCGTGCGCGGGCGCACACTCGCGCAGAAGCACGGCGAGCGCTGGCTTGTCGTGAACCCGCCCGCCATGCCGCTGCCAACACGCGAGCTCGACCGCGTGGCGGAGCTGCCCTACACCCGCGAGGTGCACCCGATGTACGAGGAAATGGGCGCCGTACCCGCAATTGAGGAGGTGCGCTTTAGCGTCATACACAACCGCGGCTGCTTCGGCGGGTGCAACTTCTGCGCGCTGGCCTTCCACCAGGGGCGTATGGTGACGAGCCGCAGCCACGAGAGCGTCATTCGCGAGGTCGAGGCCATGACGCACCACCCGCTCTGGAAGGGCTATGTCTCCGACGTCGGCGGGCCCACGGCGAACTTCCGCCACCCGAGCTGCCAAAAGCAGCTCAAGGGCGGCATGTGCGCCAACCGCAGCTGCCTTGCGCCCACACCCTGCCCGAACATCGACGCCGACCACTCGGACTACCTTGCGCTGCTGCGCAAGCTGAGGAAAATCCCCGGCGTCAAAAAGGTGTTTATCAGGAGCGGCATACGCTACGACTACATGCTCTGTGACAAGAGCGGCGACTTCTTCGCTGAGCTGGTGCGCTACCACGTCTCCGGCCAGCTCAAGGTCGCGCCCGAGCACTGCATCGACTCCGTCCTCGACTACATGGGCAAGCCGCACATCGATGTTTACGAGCGCTTCATGGAGCGCTACAGGAAGCTCAACCAACGCTACGATAAAGAGCAGTACGTTGTGCCCTACCTCATGAGCAGCCACCCGGGCAGCACGCTCAAAAGCGCCGTCGCCCTCGCCGAGTACCTCCAGCGCACGGGCCGGCGTCCCGAGCAGGTGCAGGACTTCTACCCCACGCCGGGCACAATCTCGACGTGCATGTACTACACGGGCATCGACCCGCGCGACATGAGCGAGGTCTACGTCGCGCGTACTGCGCACGAGAAGGCCATGCAGCGCGCACTGCTCCAGTACACCGTCCCGGCGAACCGGCACCTGGTGATAGAGGCGCTGCGCGCTGCCGGGCGCGAGGACCTCATTGGCTACGGCAAGCGCTGCCTCGTCTGCCTCGAGCACGGCGCGCGGCCAGGTAATCAGCCGCAGTCAAAGCCCGGGAGCGCCAAGGGTGCGGCAAAGTCCTCAAAATCCCGCTCGCCGGCAAAAAATCCGCACAAAAACGCAAAAAAGCCCGCGCCAAGACGCGGCGGAAAGGCTAAGTAACTTGGAACTCCTGCTGACACTCCTCGTAATCTACCTGCTTTTGATTAACGCCGAGGCGTTTTTGCTCATGCGCTCGGACAAGCGCCGGGCCGAGCGCGGTAAGCGCCGCATACCCGAGGCGACGCTCTTCCTCGTCGCGGTGCTGGGCGGCTCGCCGGGAATAATGCTGGCCATGCGCCGCTACCGGCACAAGACGCTGCACACGAGCTTCACCGTCGGCATGCCGCTGATATGCTTCTTCGAGGCCGCAATCCTGGCCGCGGCGGTGCTCATCGCCTACATCGGCGTCTGACGCGGCAAATAACTCAAAAAGGAGCTCATATATGCCAAAAAACATACTGGTTTTCCTCGGCGGCGGGAGGCCGCGCGGGAACACGGCCCAGGCCGTCGAGGCCTTCGCGCGAGGCGCGCGCGACGCCGGACACGAGGTGGAGACAGTATCTCTTCTCAAAAACGAGGTGCGCGGCTGTCTCGGCTGCAACGCCTGCCGCTACGGCAAACCCTGCGTCCAGCGCGACGCTTTCAACGGCCTCGCGCCGAAAATAAAGGCCGCAGACTGCGTCGTTTTTGCCTCGCCGCTCTATTTCTGGACGCTCTCGGCGCGCATAAAGGCGCTTATCGAGCGCTTCTACTGCCTCGCCGAGTACGACCCCGACCCGCCTAAGGGCCGCTACGAGCGTTATCCGGTGCGAGACAGCGCGCTTATAATGACCAGCGCGGACGACAACTTCTGGACTTTCCGCGAGGCGGCGAGCTACTATCAGTACACCGTCGTGAACTACATCGGCTTTGCCGACCGGGGCATGCTGCTCTGCGGCGGCTGCGGCGACACAAACGGCAAGCCGCAGATTGACAAGACGGACAACCTTGCAAGGGCCTATGAGTTTGGACTCAAGCTGTATGGAAATGAATAGGCCGGACCTCCCCGCGCCGCTGCCGCGCTCCTTCTTCGAGCGCGACGCGCTCACCGTCGCGCCCGAACTCGTCGGCTGCCGTATAGTGCGCGTCCTGCCCACGGGCGAGGCGCGCATACTCACGATAACCGAGACCGAGGCGTACATGGGCGAGAGCGACACCGCCTGCCACGCCCGCCATGGCCGCACGAAGCGCAACGAGCCGCTCTACATGCGCGGCGGCGTCTTTTACGTCTATCTCTGCTACGGCATACACTGGCTTTTGAACGCGATAACCGGCGAGGCCGACAGGCCTCAGGGCGTGCTGATACGCGCCTGCGCCGGCTACCCCGGCCCGGGCCGGCTCACAAAGGCGCTGGAGATAACCGGCGAGTTCACGGCCAAACCCGTCGACGGCTGCGACGGGCTCTGGTTCGCCGCGCGCTCTCGCGGCTTTGACGTCGGTACCGCCGAGCGCGTCGGAATAGGCTTCGCCACGCCCGAGGACCAGGCAAAGCCGTGGCGGTTCATAGCGCAATAGGCGCGTGGGCATGTCCGCCCAGCTCGCGCTCATAATCTACGCCGCGGCTTGCGCCGTAATTGCGCTCATCCGCGCCGCGCTTGATAGGCGCAGCACCATGCGCCGCACGTTCTGGCGGCTGTACCTGGAGGTGCTCAACCCGCTCAACTGTCTGTGAGGAGGAGAATATGCTCATACGTAGTCTCGGCCCCGGCGACGACCGGCTCGCGCTCAGCCGCATATACGAGGAGAGCTGGCGCTGGGCCTATCGCGGCATCGTGCCGCAGGAGTATCTCAACGCAATTCCATCCGGGAACTGGGCGGGCTTTTTCGACATGCCGGGTGTCAGAACGCTCATTGCGCTCGAAAACGGAAAATACGCCGGCACGGCCAGCTTTGCCGCGTCTCGTTTTCCGGAATACGCCGGCTCGGGCGAGGTGATCTCGCTCTACCTGCTGCCGAAATATGCCGGCCGCGGATATGGCCGCGCCCTGCTCGGCTCGGCCCTGGACGGCCTTGCCGCCATGGGGTATGCCGAGGCCTTCCTCTGGGTGCTGGAGGACAACATGCGCGCCAGGCATTTTTACGAAAATGCCGGCTTCACCCTTGCCGCGGACGTCCTTGACGACGAGATAGGCGGCAAACCCCTGCGCGAAGTGCGCTATGTTGTGAAGCTGCAAAAATAAAAGGCTCCAATCGTCTCCCCACCGCACCGCTCGCGCAAGCGAGAATAAATCCCTCCCTCCCCGAGGGAGGTGGCCCGCGCAAGCGGGTCGGAGGGAGTTTACCCGGAGGTCTGCACAAACCCCACAGGCAACTCCCCCAGCCGGCTTGCGCCGGCAGCCCCCTCGGAGAGGGGGCGATGGTGCGTGCGTGGGCGCGGGCGCGGGGTGACGATACGTCGCAGCGCATCGCAACGCGCGGAACGCCGATGGCGCCGTCCCTTACGGCGCGGGTGCCTCGTTAGCGGCGTTTGCGCTATGACATACAATCAGATTTGCTATGTTTTGGGAGCATTTGCACGGGAAAGGATATACGCAATGAAAAGACTGCTCGCATGTTTGCTTGCTTTGTCCGTTGCGCTCTCGCTCGCCGGGTGCGGCGGCGACGGGTGGACCAGTCCCGACAGCGCCGAGTCGTACTACGTCGACGGACAGGACGAGGTGCTTGCCCGGCTCAGGGAGCTCGGCGCGGGCGACGCGCTGCTCAACCGCCTGGGCTCGGATGGGTTCTAGCTGCTCGTCGGCGCGGACGAAATTTGGCTCACGCGGCAGTGTTACCGCCTGGACGGCGGCAGTCCCGAGGCCGTGAGCACGGAGGATTACGACTCGCTGCCCGCGGGCACGCTGTGCGCGGATTTGACGCAGATTGTCGCGCACAGCGGGGCAGACTTCGATTTTCTCTCCTTCGTCACCCTGCCGCAGCTCCCCGGCGGCGCGCGGGAGCGCAACCTGAAGTTCCAGACAAACGGCTCGCTCTTTGCGTCCATGAAAAACGCGTCCTGCCGCGCGGACTACACCGTCACGGAGGAACACGTCGGCGGCGAGACAATACACAGCTGGTACGTCGAGCCGGAGACCTTTGAATACGCCTCGGACGCAAACGGATACACGGTCAGTTTCGACCTGCCGCGCGACAGCGAGGCGGAGAGCTTCTACGCCGTATTCACCTGTGAGGCC
>CAYXVA010000004.1:4832-14742 GCA_964467975.1 uncultured Oscillospiraceae bacterium
CCTGCCGCGCGACAGCGAGGCGGAGAGCTTCTACGCCGTATTCACCTGTGAGGCCGTGCTTGCAAAGCCCTCGCTTGTGACGAACTTCAACGTCTTTTTTGAGTTCAACGGCGGCGGGCAGCTGCTCGAGTGCCCCTCGCTGCTGCAATACGTGCCCGGCGAAGATTACACCACCTGACAGGAGAAACCAGAATATGCACCACACACATGAGGTGGCGCGATGAAGCGCCGGGTACTGCTCACGGGCGCGCCCGGCGTCGGAAAGAGCGCCCTCATCGAGCGCGCGCTCGGGCGTGAGGCGCGCTTCGCCGGCGGCTACGCCGTGGTCAAAGGCGGCTTTCTGCTGCCCGCATCGGAGCTCGCCGTGCCGGAGCTGCGCCGGCGCGGGCGCGAGCCGTTTGACGCGCGCCGGGCCGCAGAATATCTCGCCGAGGCGAGGGAAAAGCCCTTCGTGCTCGCCGACGAGCTCGGCGGAGCGGCGCTCGTCGACGCGGAGTACTACGACGCGCTCATAAAACTGCTCTTTTCCGGCAAGCCGCTCGCCGGAGTGCTGCGCGCTTGCGGCGCGCCGGAGTGGGAGTGGGCCGAGCTGCACGCTCTGCTCGAGCGCGACCCGGATACGCTCATACTGCCCACGACGGGCATCTACGACGTAAACGCCGCCGGGGCGCTGCGCCACTGGACAAACGAATATGTCAAGCCGTATTGACGGAGGTAACCTACATGAAAAAGTGCTATATAGTCGGCGCGGCGGACTTTGCCCCCGCGCGCTTTGCCCCGCAGAGCGGCGAAGTTGTCATCGCCGCCGACGCGGGCATACTCCATCTTCAGCGCCTGGGAGTGAAGCCGGATTTGGTCCTCGGCGACTTTGACTCGCTCGGGCACGTGCCGGACTTTCCCGACGTGGAGGTCTCGCCCGTGCGCAAGGACGATACGGACTCCATGCTCGCCGCGCGGCGCGCCATTGAGCGCGGGTGCGACACGCTGCTCTTCTTCGGCTGCCTGGGCGGGGCGCGGCTCGACCACACGCTCGCGAACATCCAGACCATCGCCTGGGCGGCGAACGAGGGCGCGGCGGCGTACCTCGTCGGCGACGGCTGCGTGCTGACCGCGCTTGCCGGCGGCGAGAGCCTGACGTTCGATAAGCGCTATTCCGGCGACTTCTCCGTATTCTGCCTCGGCGAGAACGCCCACGGCGTCACCGAGCGCGGCCTGAGCTACACCCTTGAGGGCGCAAAGTTGTCCGCGCACATCCCCCTCGGCGTGAGCAACAGCTTCACCGGCGAGCGCGCGTACCTCGCGCTCGAACGCGGCCTTCTCATCGTCTACTGGGCCGACAACCCCGATTTGCCCTTGCCCGAGCGCTCAAGCTTGTGAGTGGGAGCGGCAAAACCCGGGAACTCTCAGCGAAGCGGTCCCGAAAAAGATAAGCGGACAATAGTCTGCGAGAAATTGTGCAAGCAGCCGAAAGGGCTTGTTGCCTGTGAATAGCAGGCAGCAAGCCCTTTGTCCTTATCCTGATGCGGCGGTTGCGGTTCGGCGATGTCCGTTCTGCCCGGTTTTCGCGGCAGATTGCCGTAACCTCCGCTTTTGCGGCTTTACATTTGTCCGGCCGCGCCGTGGTTTTTCACACGTACAGGCGCTCGAGCACGCGCTCGACTTTGCCGCAGTGGTTGGGGAATCGCTTGAGCAGCTCGTCCGCGGCGCCTGACATTATGTACGCGTGTCCCGCGGCCTCGAGCATGGCGACGTCGTTGCCGCTGTCGCCGAAGGCCATGACGTCGGAGAGCGGGATATCCAGCGCGCCGCACAGCCGGCGCAGCCCGCCGCCCTTGTCGGTGGAGTTGAAGTCGAACCACTCCGCGCCGGAGATGGCCGCGCGGAAATAGCGGCTCCATCGCGCTTCAAACAGGCGCGCCGCGGCCTCGGCCCCAGTCGGGTTGTAGACCGCCACCTTGACGATGGGCTCGCTTACCTCCTCGGGCGAAGATACGATGGTGACGTTGTTGCCCACGGTGTCGCGCATGAGGTGCACTATCTCCTCGCCCTTGGGGCAGAGGTAGCTCCTGTCCTCGCCGGAAATCTGTATCTCGCAGCCGGGCGCGGCGATGATCTCGTGGCACAGCTGCATGGTAAGGTCCCAATCCATCTCGACCTTGCTGAGCACCTCGCCGCCGGGGCCGAAGATAACGGCGCCGTTTTCGCAAATGTAGGTCAGCTCGTCCGCCACGGGGGCAAAGAGGCGGCGCAGGCTTGTGCGCTGCCGCCCGCTGGTGGGGCAAAAGCGCACGCCGTGCGCGGCAAGGCGGCGGATCTGCTTGAATATCTCCGGGCTTATCTGCGCTCCGTACCCGTGCAGGAGCGTGCCGTCAATGTCACAGGCGATGAGGCGTATCATGCCATGCCCCCCTTTTCCATCTCAGGGAAGAGGCCCAGCAGGCCGTCGAAGCGCTCGAGGTTATAGTCCCCGGCCTTGTGCTTTGCCGAGTCGCCGAAGCCTATCGTGAGCATGCCCGCGGCGCGGCCGGCCTCCACCCCGGCTATGGCGTCGTCCATCGCGGCGCACTCGCGCGGCGGCACGCCGAGCTTTTCCGCCGCGACGAGGAACACCTCCGGGTCGGGCTTTGAGCGTGTGATGCAGTTGCCGTCGGCCACGGCGTCGAGGTATGCGCCCAGGCCCGTGCGCTCGAGGATAAGCGGCGCGTTTTTACTCACCGAAGCGAGGGCGAGGGCGTAGCCGCGCCGGCGGAGCTCGCCGAGCGTGGGCGCGACGTCCGCCGGGACGTCGCCGGGGGTTAGAGCGGCGAGCATGGAGCGGTAGAGCTCGTTTTTCTTTTCCGCCATGGCCGCCTTCTCTTCGGTGCTGTACGTTTTGTCCGCACGCTCGAGGACAATCTCCAGGCTCGCCATGCGCGAGATGCCGCGGCAGCGGTCGTTCTGCGCGCGGTCAAAGGGCACGCCGAGGGAGTCGGCGAGCACCTTCCAGGCGCGGTAGTGCAGCTCGTCGGTGCTGACAAGCACGCCGTCGAGGTCGAATATTATGGCTTTAATCATTCCGAACCATTCCTTGCTGTCAAGTTTTTTCGCCGGAGAGGCCGCGCTTCACCGGCAGGTGTCCTGGTACTCGCTCGGGGAGACGCCGACTACCTTTTTAAATGTGGAGGAGAAATAGGTGATGTCCTTGTAGCCCACCATCTCCGCCACCTCGTATATCTTCAGGCGGCAGTCGCGCAGCAGCTCCATGGACTTGCGTATGCGGCAGCGGGTCAGGTAGTTGAGCAGGGTGTAATCCGTCTCCTTTTTAAATGTGTGGCTCAGGTGCCCCTCGCTTATGCCCAGGTGCTGGGCTATTGAGCCGACGCTTATGCCCGGGTCGTTGTAGTGCTCGTTTATGTAGTCGATGGCCTCGAGCACGTATTTGCTCTTGTCTCCCTTTTTCAACGCCAGCACGGGCTCGGCGTTCGCCTCGTCGGCGGCCTTCGTGCGCTTTTGCACGTTCCCAACGGCCTGCTCGAGGTCGCCGTCGTGAAAGGGCTTGAGCAGATAGTCAACCGCTCCCAGGCGCAGCGCGCTCTGGACGTATTCGAAGCTGTCGTAGGCGGTGAGGATAATCACATAGACGCCGTTGCCGCGCTCGCGCAGCTTCCTGAGCATTTCGATACCGTCCATACGCGGCATTTTGAGGTCGGTGATAATGAGCGAGGGATTGAGCCTCTCGACGGCCTCCAGCGCCTCGGCGCCGTTCGACGCCTCGCCGACCACTACGCAGTCGAGCGTCGCCCAGTCCACGGAAAGGACGATGCCACGGCGTATGAGCTCCTCGTCCTCGACCACGAGTATTTTTAACATGTATCTGACTCCTCCTCATACCTCAGCGGCAGCGTGGCGGTGACGCACGCGCCGCGGCCGCCCGGATTGTTTTCAAGGTACAGGCCAAAGCCGCTGCCATAGTACTTTTGCAGTATGGTGTCCACGTTGTACAGCCCCAAATGCCCGCGGGAGAGCTCCCGGTCGCGGTTTGAGTACGCTCCGGCGAGCTCCGGAGGGATGCCCCGGCCGTTGTCGGCGACGCAGATGCTCAGTATGCCGTCCGAGGCCCTCGCCGTGACGGTCACGGCGCCGCCCGCCACGCCCTCCAGGCCGTGCAGGATGGCGTTTTCTACGATGGGCTGGAGTATCATCTTGGGCACCCGGCAGTCCGCGAGAGAGTCCGGCACGTCGGCGGAGAAGCCGAACGAGTCGGAAAAGCGTATGCGCTGTATTTCCACGTACCGGTTTATAATCTCCAGCTCACGCCGGAGCGGCACGAACTCGTCGGGGGATACGCAGATGCGCAGTATGTCCGCAAGGTCGGTGGCCATAACCGCCACCTGCGGGACCTTGTTTATCTTGCCGAACCACTTCATCGTGTCGAGCGTGTTGCAAAGAAAGTGCGGGTTGAGCTGCGCCTGGAGCATACGTATCTGCGCCTCGTTGAGCTCGCGCTGGTTTTCCACGAGCTGTTCCTGGTTGCGCTTGAGGGCGATAAGCATGCCGTTGAAGCGCTCGGCGAGCGCGCCGAGTTCGTCGTTGTGCTCCGGCTGCACGTAGACGTCGAGGTTGTTGTTCTCGGCGACCTCCTCGATGGCGCCGTGCAGGCGCTTTATCGGCCGGAAGAGCTGTCGGCTGAGGGTGAGGCTCATGAGGATTGACACGGCGACGCACACGACGCCGCACATTGCGCTCACGGCGTAGAGCAGACGCATAGTGTCGCGCGTGAACACCAGAGGCTGGCGCAGGACTATGTAGAGCCCCGTGGGCTCGTGGCGCTCGACAGTGTAGGTGAACTCCTCAGAGCCGCTGTTGAGCGGCTCGCCGGCGAGCAGGCGCTCGCGCAGCATGTCCGCGACGGAGACGGCGAGCGTGCTCTGCGAGCAGTAGACGGGCCTCCAGTATGAGCTCAGAAGCAGCACATCGTTGCTGTTTGCAACCGCGCCCTCCAAAAGGGCGTTCAAGTCGGCCTGATAGAGCCAGAGCATCAAAAATCCGAGCTCTCCGCCGCCGGAGCCCGTCAGCGAGACGGCGCCTACGAGGCACGAGCCGCTTGAATCCGAGCTGCCCACAGGCAGGAAAACGGGCGAGCCCTGCGCCGCGGCGGCGTACAGTATGCCCCAGTTGGTGGCGAGCGCGGCGGCGTGCGGGCTATTGCGCGTGGAGTAGAGCCACTTGCCGCCGCTGTCGTAGAGCTCGAGGCCGGCCTGGTCGCGCAGCGAGGCCGTTATCTCGAGAAAGCGGTTGTAGACGGCCGGGTCCTCGCTCACGCCCTGCGCCAGGGCCTGAGTGAGTGCGGCGTCGCCCTCAACTGCGGCGGCCGTCTGTTCAAAGCCGTCGCAAAGCTGTGTGAGTATCTGCGCCGCGGCGGAGAGGTTGTCCGAGGCCTCGCGCTGGGACTCGTTGTTCATTTGCAGCCGGAAAATCTGCAAAAGCAGCGACGAACAGATAAACAGCGGGATGAGCGAGGCGGCCAGGCAGCCGGCAAAGAGCCGGTTGCGAAACGAGGCGGAGAGGAAGCGCTTCATGCCGTGTCCTCCCTGTCCAGATAAAAGGCCCAGCTCATCAGCACCGAGTTGTGGTGCTCGCTGGCCCAGGGGATGTCATAGTCGAGCACGGCGAGCTGGCTGAGCGCGGGGAGGCTGCCGGTGAGCTCCACGTCGCGGCGCACGGGGCGGCGGTACTGCTCGCCGAGAAGCTGCTGCACGTCGTAGCTTATCGTGAAGTCCAGAAACAGCTGCGCGTTGGCCGGGTGCTTCGCGCCCTTCACTATGGCGCTGCCGTCGGGCACAAGGCTGGTGCCGTCCGATGGGTAGACAATGCCGATGCTGTCGCCCGCCGCCTGGTATTTGAGCGCCGTCTCCTCGAGCGTGACGCCCGCCCAGCAGCTGCCGTCGGCAACGGCGGTCAGGATGTCGCCGGAGCCGTCAAACTCCAGGCCGCCGAGGTTGTCGGCGAAGGCGCGCAGCGTCTCGTCGTAGTCGCCGCCGAGCGCGCGCAACATCGTCACAAGCGCGGTGAAGCTCGATCCGGAGACGCTCGGGTCGGCGAAGGCAATCTTGCCGCGAAAGCCGCGCTCGAGCAAATCCGACCAGGCGGTTATCGCGCCCTCATCGAGCAGCTTCGTGTTGTATATCAGCACAACCGGCAGGACGGAAAACGGCGTCCAGATGCCGTCAGCGGAGCGGTACAGCTCGGGTATGAGCTCGCTGCCGTCGGCGAAGTACGGCTCGAGATAGTCGCGGTAGACCTCGATTGTGTCCACGCCGCCGCCGAACATGACGTCCGCCGCCGGGGCTTCGGCCTCGCCCGCAATGCGCTCGAGCAGCTCGTTGCTGCCGCCCGTGACCACGTCGACCCAGATGCCCGTGCGCTCTTCAAACTCTTCAACTATGGGCCGCCAAACTTCCTCCTTGTGCGAGGTGTAGACCACCAGCCGCTCGCTCTCGGAAGGGGCGAGGGCGGCCTGTTCCTCCAGACCCTGCTGTGTTCCGCAGCCGGACAGCACAAGCACCGCCGCCAGCGCGCAGAGGTATCGCAGCTTTTTCATACCGCCGCCTCCAGGCACGTTGATATTTCGTCTAATTATAGCACATCACGCGGGTGACTTTCATCTGCTTTATACAAAAATATCAGAAAGCAACAAAAAACCGCAGTTTTGTCCCCTGTTAATTTATTCCGAATCACGATACAATAAATTCACCATAGGTTTCTGTGAAAAGCAGGACAAATTTATACAACATGCCACAAGGAGGAAACAAAATGAAAATGAAGCGCGCACTTTCGCTGCTGCTTGCACTCGTCATGGTGCTTGCCCTCGCCGCCTGCGGCACAACGGGCACTACCACCACCCCGGCGTCGGGCACTTCCGGCGGGGACGTGAGTGAACCGGCAGACGACGCGAACCTCACCGCCACCCAGCAGATAATCAAGGAAGCTGAGGGCATGACTATGGAAGAGCTCGCCGCCAAGGCGATTGAGGAGTCCAACGGCAAGACCTTCTACGGCCTCGGCAACTCCAGCCGCGGCGCCACCGCCCTCCCGCTCTTCATCGCCTATCTGCAGACGATCGACCCGAGCTACACCCTTGAGTACGAGTGGCAGCAGCCGAAGAACAACAAGATTTTCGACCAGCTCACCTCTGACTCCCTGAAGGACACCGGCACCTTCGCGATGACCCTGATACAGGACGGCAACCAGATTGAGTCCAAGATGGTCCAGACCGGCATTCTCGACACCTTCATCCCGCTCGAGTGGGCCGAGGCCAACGGCACCACCCCCGAGGAGTACGAGGGCTATCTCCCGCTGCAGACCCTGAACAAGGTCTTTATGTACAACAACACCGGCGACAAGACCTACGACAACGTCTGGGATTTCGTCGCTGAAGGCGAGCACGGCCTGTATATGGACATCGACTCCGAGCTCGTTGGCAAGAACTTCCTGTACATGCTCACCGAGGATACATACGCCGCCATGCTGAAGGACGCCTTCGACGCTCTCTCCGCCGACGAGCAGGCTTACTTCCAGCCCACCATCGACGAGATGGAGTCTGAGGCCAGCGACCTCGGCCTCGGCGAGAACGGCAAATACGCCCTCGCGTGGATCAAGCTCTGGGTCGGCAGCTACAACGCCCAGACCGACGACGGCCCGATATGCAACACCCTCGTCGACGCCTCCGCGACCGACCAGTTCGGCCTGCTGGTGTACTCCAAGCTCCGCAGCGTTGAAGAGTCCGCCAGCGTCTCTAAGAACAACATCACCGTCGCGGCTTATGACGACGACTATGTGGGCATCGGCGGCTTCGGCTACTGCCACTACCTGTTCGTCACCGAGAACAGCCCGCTGCCCTGGACCGCCTGCGCCTTTATCGCCTACATGACCTGCACGGCCGACGGCTTCTCCGCCTGGGGCAAGGACATCGGCGGCTACTCCTCCAACCCGGTCGTCGCTGAGGAGAACGAGGAAATCTACCAGCACCAGACCGGCGGCATGGCCGAGGACGGCGTCACCGTCGAGTTCGACGCTCTGAACGACCGCGGCTATGACTGGTGGGTCGGCGACGGCCAGCTCGTGCTCGAGGACCCCGAGTACTGCGCCAGCGTTGCCTTCACTGTCGGCAGCTGGATTGAGACGCTCGACAAGTACACTGTCGGCTGACGCAAAGCGCCCTTCTGAGGCGCAAAGTTAAAGAAAAGCGCCTCTGACTCGCATAATACGGGCCAGAGGCGCTTGATTTAAGCAACGAAACGGGGGAATTATATGAACCAGTCAGCCACCCTCCACGCCAGTAAAGGCACCATACTCTTCAACAAGCTCAAGACCTACCTCTCCAAGCCGCACAACGTCATATTGCTGCTGCTGGGCATCGTGGTCACCGTCACCACCTTTGCGCCCATCATAGCCATCGTTGAGGACACCATCAAGATCCACCCGGGCACAATCGACGCGTATTTGACCGGCGAAGCGTCGGGCTATACGTTTGTCAACTACATAGACCTCTTCACAAGCAACCTCGCCAAAACCAACCTGTGGACCCCGCTGCTGAACACCGTACTCATGAGCGTCGGCGCGTGCGTCGTGGCCATTATCTTCGGCGGGCTCATGGCCTTCCTCATCACAAGGACCAACCTCGCTTTCCGCAAATACCTCAGCAGCATCTTTATCTTCCCGTACATCATGCCGCAGTGGACGCTCGCCGTCGTGTGGCAGCATCTGTTCAACTCCAACGCCGTCACCGGCACGTCTAACGGCCTGCTGGCCGCCACGCTGGGCATACAGATGCCCGCCTGGTGGTGCGTGGGGCTCTTCCCGTGCGTGGTAGTGCTGGGACTGCACTACGCGCCCTTCGCCTACATTCTGATAGGCGGAATTTTCAGAAACATGGACGCCAACCTTGAGGAGGCCGCGACTATACTGGACACTCCCAAGTGGAAGATAATGTTCCGCGTAACCCTTCCCATGGTCAAGCCGGCCATACTTTCGACCATACTTCTCGTCTTTGGCAGCGCCATGGGCAGCTACCCCGTGCCGCACTACCTGAACTTCACCACGCTCTCGACGAAGTACGTGTCGATGAACTCGAAGTACACCGGCGAGGCGAGCATACTGGCAATCATCATGATGATATTCGGCGTGGCGATTATGTTCATGAACCAGCTCAGCCTTCAGAGCCGCAAGAACTACACCACCGTCACCGGCAAGAGCGGCCAGACCTCCAAGATAAACCTCGGCAAGGTGGGACGCATCGTCATCGCCGTAATCCTGGTGATACTCACCTTCTTCACCAGCATCTTCCCGATAGTGTCCTTCGCTTTTGAGACCTTCCTGCCCAACCCCGGCGACTACTCGTTCCTGTACACCGGCGACACCAGCAATCTGACCACCAAGTGGTGGGTAACCGACGAGAACATCACCGAAAACGGCATGTACGGGCAAAAGGGCATACTGCACAACGACACGATATGGCGGGCCTACAAGGGCACCATCTGGGTCAGCGTCTGCTGCGCCCTGTTGGCAGGCACGATAGGAACCCTGATAGGCTACGCCGTAAGCAAGAGCCGACGAAGTAAATGGGCCAACTACGTCAACTCGATGGCCTTCCTGCCGTACCTGATGCCGAGCATCGCGGTCGGCGCGGCCTTCTTCGTACTGTTCTCAAACGAGTATCTGAACCTGTTCAACACATACACGCTGCTTATCATTGTGGGCACGATAAAGTACATCCCCTTCGCCAGCCGCAGTGCGCTCAACAGCATGCTGCAGCTCTCCGGGGAGATTGAGGAGTCCGCAATGATACAAAACATCCCGTGGGTCAAGCGTATGACCCGTACTGGATGGAGCACAGTCCGGGCGGGGTGCTGGTCTACTTTGGGATTTTCCT
>CAYXVA010000005.1:0-14454 GCA_964467975.1 uncultured Oscillospiraceae bacterium
GCAGGCGCACCGGATGGTGGTCTGATAATACTTGGGATGGATGCCTTCCTTCATGTCGTTCACCTCTTGTAAAGCTGCCTTGAGTATGCACACGCATGGTTACAAGGCGCAGATGATATTCTAACACAGCCCGTGCGAAAGCGCAAGAGGAAAATGAAAGAAATTGCCGCCCTTTCGCATCCTGAGCCCGCTCAGAGCGCCCTCAACGCCGAAAAAAGCGCGTCTATGTCGCCGTTTATGCAGATTGAGCGCGCTGCTATCTCCCTCGGCGCGTAGGCTTCGCCGTAATTTACACAGGCGTAAACGGCATTTGCGTTGCCGTACGTCATGCGCCAGAAGGGGTACTTGATTATAACCGGGGTGTTCATGCCCACGCCGAGCTCGAGATACAGCACGTGCTGCCCCTCGTGGCGGCGCAGGAAGAGCTCGTAGCGCTCTGCTGCGGCGTGCCAGCCTGAGTCCTCGACGAAGCTGTCGTCCGCGCGCAGGTTCATGGCCATCGGCGCGCCGCAGACCGGGCAGCGCGGCACGAGCTCCGTGGGCACGCGCATATCCCTCTGCTCGGCGTACATGCGCCGGACAACTTCCTCATTGTCGTAGGTCTTGTCATGGCATGGCTTGGAGCACTGCCAGAGCCCGTAGTCGCCCTGGGTGTAGAAAAGGCGCTTTTTGTCAAAGCCCGCGCGCTGGAAACAGTGGTCGACGTTCGTCGTGAGGACGAAGTAGTCCTTGCCGTCAAGCAACGTGAGCAGCTTTGAATATGTGTCCTTCGGCGCGTCGGAGTAGCGGTTGAGCATTATGAACCGGCTCCAGTAGGCCCAGCGCTCTTCCTCCGTCGGGAAGGGGTAAAAGCCGCCGGAGTACATGTCGTGGAAGCCGTATTTTGCCTCGAAGTCGGCAAAGTTTGCTCGAAAGCGCTCGCCGCCGTACTCGTAGCCCGCCGAGGTGGAGAGCCCCGCGCCCGCGCCCACGACTATGGCGTCGCACTCATCAAGCGCGGCGCGTAGCCGCTCAACCAAGGAGGTCTGCGTATATTTCGTAGTCTTTGTCCTTGAAAACATTGAAAATCACCTTCATTTCGCTGCCCGTGCGCGATTTGAACTCCCGCACAGCCTTCACCGCTATGTCCGCCGCCGGACGGTTTGGAAAGCCAAATTCGCCCGTCGAGATGCAGCAGAACGCCACGCTGCCGAGCCTATAACTCTCCGCCAGCTCGAGGCAGGAGCTGTAGCAGCTCTCCAAAAGCCCGCAGTCGCGCAGTGTTGGCGCGCCGCGCACGATAGGTCCGACGGTGTGCAGCACGTACTTCGCCGGGAGGTTGTACGCTTTCGTAATTTTCGCCGTGCCGGTCGGTTCCTCGTGCCCCTGAGCGGCCATTATTTTTGCGCATTCAAGCCTGAGCTGCACCCCGGCGTAGGTGTGTATCGCATTGTCTATGCAGCCGTGGCATGGCACGTAGCAGCCGGTCATGCCGCTGTTGGCCGCGTTCACGATGCCATCGGCGGCGAGGGTGGTGATGTCGCCCTGCCAAAGATATATGCCGGGCTCCGCCTGCGTCAGGTCCTCAACGCGCTGCACGCCGCGCTCTGCGAGCCTCGCTTGCAGATATTCGTCCTGCACGGCGAGGAAGTCGGCGCCAATCGCCGACGGCGCGCGCACGTTCATCAGCGCGCGGAGCAGCCTCCGGCGCTCGAGCACGCCGTCCGGTACGGACACGTCCGCGTACTCACGCCGCTCGGCGAGCAAATACTTTATAAGGTATTCAAGCCTCTCGTTTTGAGTCATGCGTCAAGCCTCCGTTTCCCTCTGCAATCTCACATCTGCGCTCCGGCGCAGGCCGCGCCCGACCACTCGCAGCCGGCGAGCTGCCCGTCGGGCAGGCGGCATGCGCGGCGCTCGCGCTCCACGAGGCGGTGCACGAAGTCTGTCGCGGGCGCGCGCAGCAGCTCCTCGGGCGGGGCGTACTGCTCTATCCTGCCCGCGTCCATGACCAGCACGCGGCTGCCGAGCTTGAGCGCCTCGGAGATGTCGTGCGTCACGAAAAGCACGGTTATCCCCGTCTGCTTCCATATCCGCTTGAGCTCTGTCTGGAGCTGGGCTCGGGTTATCTCGTCCACCGCGCCGAAGGGTTCGTCCATGAGCAATATCTCGGGCGAGGCGGCGAGGGCGCGTGCGATGCCGACACGCTGCTGCTGCCCGCCGGAGAGCTCGTCGGGGTAGCGGCTCTTGAGCTCCGCATCCAGCCCTACGATGCGCATCCACTTGTCCACGGCCTCGCGCGTGCGCTTTTTGTCGCGGCGGTTGAGCAGGTTCGGCACGTAGGCTATGTTCTGCTCGACGGTCATGTGCGGGAAGAGCACGCTGCCCTGTATGGCGTAGCCGATGTCGCGCCGCAGCTGCACCTGATCCATGCCCGATATGTCCTCGCCGTCTATGAGTATCTCGCCGGAGTCCGGCGTGAGCAGGCCGTTTACGAGCTTGAGCGCCGTGGTCTTGCCGCAGCCGGACGAGCCTATCATGGTCACGAAATCGCCCTTTTCAACGCTGAGGTTGAAGTTTTGGAGCACGGTCTTTTCGCCGTAGCTCTTGCAGATATCCCTAAACTCTATTGCTGTAGCCATGTTTATGCCTCCTCAGTGAGCAGCCCGTGCGCGCTCAAAAAGTCCATCGCCACGTCGCGCGGCTCCGCGCCCTCGGTCTCGACGGCGTAGTTCATCGCGGCCATGTCCTCGTCGGATATGACGCCCGTCAGCTTGTCGAACACGCCGTAGAGCTCAGGGTGCGCCTCAAGCACCTCGTTGCGCACCACATTGCCACAGAGGTAGCTCGGGAAGAAGCCCTTGTCGTCCTGGAGCACCACCGCGTCCGCCGTCGAGAGCTGGCCGTCGGTCGTGAATATGACCATGACATCTATCTCGCCCTGGGCGAGCGCCTGATACTTGAGCCCTATGTCGAGGTCCATCGTCGCGCCAAAGCTGAGCCCGTAGGTCTCGCACAGCGCGTCGTAGCCGTCCTCGCGCTCAAAAAAGTCGTACTCCGCTCCGAAGGTGAGCTCGCCCGCTGCAGCGGCGAGGTCGGAGTAGGTCTCGAGGCCGTACTTTTCGGCTATCTCCGTGCGCACGACGAGGCCGTAGGTGTTGTTGAAGCCGTACATGCCCAGCCAGCTCATGTTGTAATCCGCCCCATAGCGCTCTGTGAGCGTTTCAAACATGCTCTCATCGTAGACGCCGCTCTCCATGAGCACCATGTTCCAGGCCGTGCCGGTGTACTCGGGGTATATGTCGAACTCGCCGCTCTCCATTGCGGGCTGTATGTTCGAAGTGCCGCCGCCCACGCCCTGCGTGAGCTCCACGTTCAAGTCCGTGTCCTGCTCTATGAGTATGTCCAGCATCTCGCCGAGCACGTACTGCTCGGTCATGGGCTTGGTGGCGACGTGGATTGTGTCCGCGCCGCCCGCAGGCATGAGCACGCCCACGGCGACGCCCACACAGGCCACGGCAGCCACAGCGGCCATTGCGCGGTTTGCGCGCTTTGCCTTCGCGCTGCGGGCCTTCATGCGCTTTTCTGCAAAGCCCAGAACGAAGTCCACCACCAGCGCGAGCGCGGCTATGAGCAGACTGCCGCACATGGTCATCGCGGCGTTGTTCGTCGTAATGCCGCGGTATATCGCGACGCCGAGGCCGCCCGCGCCGATAAAGCTCGCAATGCCCGCGAGGGCTATCGTCATGGTCACCATGCTGCGTATGCCGCCCATAATGACGGGCATCGCCAGCGGGAGCTTTACTTTGCAGAGTATCTGCCGGCGCGTAGAGCCCATGCCGCGCGCTGCCTCGAGTATGGCCGGGCTCACGTTTGTGAGGCCCGTGTGCGTGTTGCGCACCATCGGCAGCAGCGCGTACACCGTCAGCGCTATCACCGCCGTCGCGTTCCCCACGCCGGAGAACGGGATAAGAAAGCCCAGCATGGAGATAGACGGTATCGTGTACAGGAAGTTTATGACGCCCAGCGTGGGCTTTGCCGTTACGGCGAACTCGCTTATCAGTATGCCCACCGCACCGCCGAGCAGAACGGCTATTACAATGGCTATGAGGGAGATCTCAACGTGCTCGAGCAGCAGCCCCGCGAAGAAGTCCCAGCGCGTCGCGAGCAGGTTGAATATGCCGGCAATCACGTCTGCTCACCCCTTCTCCATATCGCCCCGGCGGGGCAGTTTTCGGCGCAGAGCCCGCAGTGCAGGCAGTGCTCCTGCGCTATCACATACGGCTCTCCCTCGCTGATGCACTGCTGCGGGCAGTTGGCGGCGCATGTTCCGCAACCGATGCACGCATCGCTTATGACGAAGCCCTTCGGCGCCGCGCCCGCCTCCCCCAGCGCGAAGCTCTCGCGGTTTATCGGCTCATGGCCGAGGTCGAAGAACTCCAGCTCGCCCTCGCTGACGCAAAACGGCTCGAGGATATAGCGGCTCTCGCCGGGGTAGACGGCGTTCATGGAGGGGTTTGCCTCAAAAATGCGGTCTATCCACGCGCGGTTGTCGCGGAGCCGGTGGGCAGTGCCGTTGAGGCGCACCATCTGCCAGTCTTTGTTGAGGCCGGTTATCGCCACGCGGCCGTCGCGCGTAAGCTGACGGTAGAAGTCCTTGCCGCGCGCTGTGCAGAAGTAGAGCGCGCCGTTCTCGATGAGCATCACGTCTATAATCCTCACCTGCGGCGCGCCGTTGCCGTCGACCGTCGCGAAGGCGCAGTCCTTTATCTCGCGGAGCATTTCCAGGCATTTCTGAGCGTTCATTTTGTCTCCTCCTCAATGTGTACGCGGCGCACGCGCGCTGCGTCAAGCGTCCTCTGTGTCCCGCGCGGATAGCGTATCTCGGGATAGCCGAAGCCTATCACCGCGCCTATATAGTGTCCCTCCGGTATGCCCAGCAGCGCCCTGACCTCCGGCATGTTCGCCAGCGCTCCGAGCGGGAAGGTCATGATAACCGCGCCGAGGGAGCGCGAGGCGCACAGCAGCTCGAAATAGGCCGCGGCGATAAGCGTATCGCGCTCCGGCTCTCCCCGGCCCAGCGGCGCGTGCGGTATGAGCAGATGCGGCGCGCCGCAAAAGAGCATGTCGGGCCGCACCGACGATTCCCAGCGCTTCATGTCGGCGTAGCTCGCTTTGTCGAAGCCCTCGGGGTACACGCCGCTTGCGGCGAGCTCCTCCATGCGCCGGTAGGCGATGCGCCTGAAGCGCTCGGTATCGACCAGGTCGTCGAAGAGCGCGAACTCCACGAGCTGCTTGTTCCCGCCGTTCGGCGCGTTTGCGAGTTGGGCGAGCATGCCGTCAATCACGTCTTTGTCCACGTTCCGCCGCTGATAGCGCCGGCACGAGCACCGGTTTGCCATGAGCGCGTCGAGCATATCGGCGGCGTTCTCGCTCGGTGGAAGGCTGTCCCCGGCGCTCTTGACGAAGATGGAGACCGCGCCGGTTGGACACACGGCGAGGCAGTGCTCGCACTTCCAGCAACCGCTCCAACCGAAACTCTCAAATTCGTCAATTTCCGGCGCACCGTTAACCATGTGTAGCACGCCGCCGGGGCAGACTTTTGCGCACAAACCGCAGCATGTGCATACGGCGTTGTCGATGCGGAAATTTGCCTTATTCAACGCTCTGCGCCTCCTTGTGGGTTGACAGTCCCCCGTTTCGATGCTATTTTAAGTTTGCCGGTGCATATTGTAAAGTAAGCACAATATTGTGGTATAGTTACCAAAAGGAAACTATTGAAGGAGGGGCAAACATGTCTGAGCTCAAAGAACTGCCGGCCTGCCCGGTCGAAACCACCCTGACGATGATAGGCGACAAGTGGAAGGTGCTGATACTGCGCGACCTCATGCCGGGGACAAAGCGCTTTGGCGAGCTCAAAAAGTCCATCGGCCACGTCTCGCAGAAGGTGCTCACGGCGCAGCTGCGCGACATGGAGAGCAGCGGGCTTGTTCACCGCGAGGTGTACGCCGAGGTGCCGCCGCGCGTGGAGTACAGCCTCACGGACCTAGGACGCAGCCTGAAGCCCATCCTCGACGCCATGGAGAACTGGGGCGCTGATTACAAGGCCCAGAATCAATAACGGCCGCTTAGCGAGAAAGCGAGACGGGCGGCAAGCCGCCGCCCGTCTAATATTTATTTCCGTCCCAACTCAATTAACACCTCCGCCACAAAACGGCGCAAAGCTGCGCCCGCTGGGGGCGCAGCTTCGCTTTCCGGTATCAATGGCAGGGAGAAGTGGCGGGAGTCTCAGAGGGCCACGGCCGTCCTCGGCAAACGGTCCGTCATTCCGTTCACCGGCACGCTCAGCCCGTCCGGCTCCGTCTGGCCGCAGGCCGCAAGGGAGAATGCCAACGCTATGGCCGCTATCAGGGCCGCTATACGTTTCACGCCGTGACCTCCTTTCGTTCCGCTGCAACAAAGATAAACCCCTCTTGCATCAAAATTGCATCACAAATATGTATAAACTGTGAATTTTCCCGGCTTTCGACATGTGCTCCACGGCGCTATACCCCATCCGGGTATATTGTTTTCCCGGCGCTGTGTGTCATACGGAACAAATTTGCCGGGTGTTCGTCCTCATTATGCACAAATTGGCCGTCAAGGCGCAGACAAGCGGCATAATTACTTGATTTTTTCATAATTTTAGTGTAGAGTAGGCAAACGGTGCCGCCTGGTCAAGGATGGGAGGAAACTATTTTGGCCGAACCCAAAAAGCAGAACTATCTCCACGGCGCGGCTATACTCGCCGCCGGTGTCGTAATAATGAAGATACTCGGCTTCATCTACAAGGTGCCGCTGGGCAACATACTCGGAGATGCGGGTTATGGGCACTTCCTCGTGGCCTATAACATATACAGCGTGTTCCTCACCCTCGCCACGGCGGGACTGCCGGTGGCGCTCTCGCGCATGATAAGCGAGGCGAACACGATGAACAGACCTAACCAGGTCAGGCGCATTTTCTCGGTTGCCTGGTGGACTTTCTTCGTGCTGGGCGTGGTGTGTACGCTGGCTATGGCGCTCTTCCCGAACCAGCTTGCGAACGCCCTGAACGACCCGGAGGCGAACATAAGCATATTCGTCCTCAGCCCGGCGGTGCTGCTGGTCTGCCTCACGAGCGCCTACCGAGGCTACTGCCAGGGGTACGAGAACATGACTCCCACCACCGTCGGCCAGGTGCTGGAGGTGCTGGCGAAGGTCGTGGCGGGACTGGCTCTCGCCTGGTATCTCACCAGCGCGGGCTACAGCCTTGCGAAGTCGAGCGCGGGCGCCATCTTTGGCGTGACGGTCGGCTCTCTCGCGGCGCTGCTCTACATGTTCATATACAAGCGCCGCCACTACGCCTCCGGCGAGCGCGGCACCGACACCCCGGAGAGCCGCGGTAAGGTCTTCCGCACCCTGCTGCGCATCGGCATACCGATAACGCTCGGCTCGAGCGTGCTCTCGCTCATAAACCTCATAGACTCCGGGCTTTCGCTAGGCAGGCTTCAGGACGCCGCCGGCTTCAGCTACGAAGAGGCGACCGTGCTCTACGGCGTCTACGGCAAGGCACAGACGCTCTACAACCTGCCGGCGAGCTTCATAACCCCGCTGACCATCTCCGTCGTCCCGGCCATTGCGGCCGCAATGGTGCTCCACCACAGCCGCGACGCGAGCCGCATTGCGGAGAACTCCATGCGCATTGCCGTCGTTATAGCCCTGCCCATGGGCGTGGGCCTCTCCGTGCTGGCCGAGCCTATCATGGCGACCGTCTACCCCGACAGCCACGCCTCGGGCGGACTGCTGCTGACGATTATGGGCGCGGCGAGCTTCTTCGTGTGCATGGCGCTCATGATGAACGCGATACTCCAGGCCGGCGGCAACGAGAAGTACCCCATCTACTCGATGATAGCCGGCGGCGTGGTCAAGGTCGCCGTGAACTGGGTGTTGGTCGCCAACCCCGAGATAAACATCGTCGGCGCGCCGATAGGTACGCTCAGCTGCTACCTCGTCATGTGCGTCATGAACTATATCTTCCTGTGCCGGCGTCTGCCCGAGCGGCCGTCGCTGCGGCGCATACTTGCCCGGCCGGTGGTCAGCTGCGCGGCCATGGGCCTCTCTGCCTGGGCCGTGTACGGCCTTTGCTCGCGCTTCCTCGGCGCAGGTTATCTGAACACGGCCTTGGCCATGCTCGCGGCGATTGCCGTCGCGGTCGTCGTGTACTTAGTCCTGGTCGTGGCGCTGCGCGCGATAACCTACGAGGACATGAAGCTCATCCCCAAGGGTGAGAAGCTCGCCAGGATACTGCACATCAAGTGATAAGATAAAGAGGTATTGACAATGGCGGAATTCAAAATCAAAGACAAATACGACCTGAACGACTTCATCGCGCTCATAGACACTCTGCGCGCGCCCGGCGGCTGCCCCTGGGACATGAAGCAGACGCACGAGAGCATCAAGCGCAACGTCGTCGAGGAGGCGTGGGAGGTCTGCGACGCGATAGACGAGTGCGACATGGACCACCTACGCGAGGAACTCGGCGACCTGCTCATGCAGATAATTTTCCACGCGAGCATGGAGAAGGAAAAGGGAGGCTTCGACCTCGACGACATCTCCGACGAGGCCTGCAAAAAGCTCGTACACCGCCACCCGCACGTCTTTGGCACGGTCCAGGCGGATACGCCCGACGAGGTGCTCTCCAACTGGGACGCGATAAAGCGCGCCGACCGTTGCCAGCAGAGCGTGGCCAGCGCCATGGACGGCATCCCCAGCGGGCTGCCCGGCCTCATGCGCTCGCAGAAGATACAGGACAAAGCCGCGAAGCTCGGCTTCGACTGGCCCGACGTCTCCGGCGCGATGGACAAGCTGCGTGAGGAGGTCGGAGAGCTCCAGGAAGGTATAGACGCCCACGATGTGGAAAACATAAAGGAAGAGCTTGGCGACGTGCTCTTCTCGGTTGTGAACGTCGCGAGGTTTTTCAAGCTCGACAGCGAGGAGTGCATGCGCGCCGCGTGCGAGAAATTTATCCGCCGCTTCCGCTATATGGAGGAGAAAGCCGCCGAGCGCGGCCTTGAGCTGGACAAGCTCACCCTCGCGCAGCAGGAGGAGATCTACCAGCAGGGCCGTCACGACCTCGAGGGCAAGGAGCCCGTCAAATTCATCAGCGAGTAATCTGCAACAGCGGCAGATTTCTTATACACGAGTAACTTTTCAGGAGGAATACGAATGAACAAAGCTGAACTCATAGCGGCCGCCGCCGAAAAGGCCGGTCTCTCCAAGAAGGACGCAGAGAAGGTCGTCAACGCCACCTTCGAGGCCATCACCGACGCCCTCGTCGCGGGCGAGAAGGTCTCCCTGGTCGGCTTCGGCAGCTTCGACGTCAAGAACCGCGCCGAGCGCACCGGCCGCAACCCGATGACCGGCGAGGAGATCACCATCCCCGCCTCCCGCGCCCCGCAGTTCAAGGCCGGCAAGGCCCTGAAGGACGCCGTCGCGAAGTAAGCGCGATAAAATAAAAGACCGGCTCGAGTGGGCCGGTCTTTTATTTTGCTCCCATCTACCACATGGACGCGGTAGGGCCGGTGCGGTTTAGCACCGGCCCTGTTTTCGCTTTCACTCGAGGGCAAAGCTCTCGAGCATGGCGTCGAGCGTTCCGTCGTTGGAGGGGTAGTCGTTCCACAGCGCGATGAGCGTCCAGTTTCGGACTCCGTCATAGATGCAGTGCTCGAGCCGGCGGTAGCTGCCGCGTTCATACGTGGTGTCCTCGAAAAAGGCCTGTTCGCCGTACTCGTACATGATCATGAGGTTGTCGATGCCGTCATGCGAGCTGAAAGCCCAGCTGCCCTCTTTGCCGGTAAGCTGCCAATGCCAGTCCGTCGGCACCGTCAGGTGCCAGCCGACGCCGTGGTAGACGACGGTTGTGGTGTTGAAGAACATGGCGTTATAGTCAAAGGCGAAGTCCGGGTCCACCGTGAAGCTCTCGAACAGGAGGCGCATCGTCTCGGCTATGGGCGCGGCGTACTCGGGGACGCTCGCATCCTGCGGCCATGTCGCCGTCACAAGCCAGGCGCAGTCGTCGCCCTGATAGGTGTCCCAGAGGAGCTCATAGCCCTCAAGCGGGTCGACGGAGACGTCCTCGTCCTCGTCTATGCGCGTCACGGTGAGCACGGCCTCCGGGACGTAGCCGTTCTCCCAGCGCATGTAGTTCGCGCCGACGTCGGTCTGATACCACTCGTTCATTGGAGCGTATATGTACCAGCCGTCGCCGTCACAGCGCTTAACGTTCAGATAGACGCTTGGCCCCGCGCCCTCGAGCCGGTCCGTCCAGTCGTCGAGGCAGAGCGGGAGGTTGAGATTGTTCTCCTTGACATACCAGTCGTAGGCAAGCTGGGCCTCGTGGTCTCCGTAAAGAAGGGTGTCCTCACGCGTCATGTATGGAGCATCGCCGAGTATGTCATAGGTACCGTCCGGATAGCTCAGCGCATATATCCTCCTGTTGGGGTCAAAGCAGAACCAGTTATCCCCTCCGATGATGTTCTGCTCGCCTATACGCATATCGTCCACAAGCATGACGTCGTCCGGGCTCACGTCGAGCTGGTAGTAGATGTTGTAGTAAGTCATATCCAGCGTGCCGTTCGGGTCGAGGCCGTTGACGGAGGCGGTACCCACCGAGCCAATAGGCTGTACCGCTATGCGCGCGTCCAGCACGTTGGCCGTCGCCGGCTCCATGTTCGCGTTCGTATACTCGATGGTCTTTGTGCTTTTGGCGACGGAGAGGACGTATTCGTTGACGCTTTCCCATTCGCCCATCGGCTCAGGGGAGCTCGCGGGCGGGGTGGTCCCCGCTTCGCTGTCCGGAGTGTTAGCAGGGGTGGGGTCCGCCGCGGGGTTGACGCCGCATCCAGCGATGACGGCGAGGCAGAGCACGGCAGAGACTATCTCCACCCATTTCTTTTTAGATTTCATATTGGCAACCTCCTTTATCCTCCGCCTCGTGTCGTCGCCGAAGCTGAGCGACACGGCTATGGTTGTGTTGCGGCCCGCGGCCATGTTGAGCAGCGTCTGGGCGTAGTCGGCGCGGCTGTCTGCACCCATGCGGCGGAGCGCGGCCTCGTCGCAGCTCGACTCCATGTCGCGCATCGCGAGCACCCACGCGAGCCAGACGAGCGGGTTGAACCAGTGCAGGCACAGCGCGATGTATGCCAGCGGCTTTATGAGGTGGTCACAGCGCCGTATGTGCTGCCTCTCGTGCGCGAGGACGCACTCGCGCTCGCGCTCCGTGAGGTTGGCGGGGAGGTAGATTTTCGGGAGTATAAACCCCGCGACGAACGCCGTGTCTATGCGCCGAGAGACGTACACCCGGCCGTCGAGCTGCTTGGAATCCCAGAGCCGGACTCGCAGGCTCAGATACGACACCAGCGCCCAGAGCAGCATCGCGAGGGCGACGAGAGCCCAGACATAGGCGAGGACGTCCATCCAATTCACGCTCGCGCTCACGTTCTGCACGACCGGCCCGGTTGACGGCGCATGTGTGACGGCCGGCGGCACGTCGGCAATCTGGTCAGGCCGCGGCAGCTCTCCGGCGAAGTTCACCATCGTGATGCGCCCCATCCCGGCGCTGACGGGCGCGTGCGCCGCGTTCAACAGCGAGAGCGCCGAGCCGACCGACACCGGGCAGAGCAGCCGAAAGAGCACGACCGCCCAGAGCACGTACGAGCACCACCTCAGCGCGCGCCGCAGCAGCGCCCGCGCCAGCAGCACCACAAGCACAACCGCGCTCGCCGTCAGGCTCATGTTTAATACGGCGGACAGCAGATCGGTCAAGCCTGTCACCCCCTCATTTTGTCAATCATGGATTGCAGCTCGTCTATTTCCTGTTTTGAGAGTTTTTTGCGGGACGTGAAGGCCGCCAGAAACGCGGGCAGAGAGCCGTTGAAGCTTTCGTCTACAAAGCGCTCGCTGCGCGCGGAGTAATAGTCCGCGCGGGAGACAAGGGAGGTGACCATCCCGTTTTCGTTTTGGAACAGCCCCCGCTGTGTGAGGCGCTTGAGCACCGTGTAGGTGGTGGACTTCTTCCAGCCGAATTCCGCCTCTGCCAGTCGCACCAGCTCCGACGAACTCACCGGCTCGCGTGCCCAGATTATATCCGCGAAACGCGCCTCCATAGCGCCGAGTGTGAGGTCTCCCATATATAAGCTCCTCCTTTGGTCTACAGTATGTCGTCCTTTGCCTATAGTCTACAATATGTAGACCAACTTGTCAACAGGAAATTTCAAAATTGTCCGGCACCCGCTGCGGCCTTGCGCCGGGATGTATGTATATGCTACAATGGTCTGCGGGAGGCGATAGAATGAGAGACTTTGAAAAGCGGTGCCCCATCGCCGTCGTGCAGGCTGCGCCGGTGATGTTCGACGCCGCCGCGTGCGCCGAAAAGGCCGCGCGGCTCATAGACGAGGCGGCGGGAAACGGCGCGAAGCTGATAGTGTTCCCCGAGCTCTTCATCCCCGGGTATCCCTACGGGCTGAACTTCGGATTTTCCGTCGGGCGCCGGGACGAAAGGATTCGCGGCGACTGGGCGCGCTACGCGGCAAATTCCGTGCTCACAAGCGGCGCGGAGCTCGCGCTTATCTGCGAGCGGGCCAAGGCGCACGGCGTGTGGGTCAGCATCGGCATTTCCGAGCGCGACGCCGTAAGCGGGACGCTCTACAACTCCAACGCCTTCATAACGCCGGAGGGCACGCTCCACTCCTGCCACCGCAAGCTCAAGCCCACGGGGGCCGAGCGCGTGGTCTGGGGCGACGCCGACGGCAGCTACTTCCCCGTGGCGGACACGCCCTGGGGCGTGATGGGCAGCATGATATGCTGGGAGAGCTACATGCCCCTCGCCCGCGCGGCGCTCTATGAGAAGGGCGTAACGCTCTACGTCTCGCCGAACACGAACGACAACGCAGAGTGGCAGAGCACCATACAGCACATCGCGCTCGAGGGCCGCTGCTACTTTATAAACTGCGACATGTACTTCACGCGGGACATGTACCCGGACTGGCTGCACGAGCGCGAGGCCGTCGCGGCGCTGCCCGACACCGTCTGCCGCGGCGGGAGCTGCATCGTCGACCCCTACGGGCACTATGTGACCGAGCCGCTTTGGGATGCCGAGGGGATAATCTACGCCGAACTCGACATGGACGCTGTACCCGCAAGCCGCATGGAGTTCGACCCCTGCGGGCACTACGCGCGGCCGGACGTGCTCAAACTCAACGTTCTGGATATCTGAAGTAGGGATACTATGCCTTTTCCATTTGACGCTGAAAACTACGGCGCGCCGTCGCGTAGGCGCATTGTGTTCGCAAACCGCGGCATGGTCTGCGCCAGCCAGCCGCTGGCCGCTCAGGCGGGGCTGGACGCCCTGCGCCGGGGTGGCAACGCCGTCGACGCCGCCATCGCCACGGCGGCCGCACTCACGGTGGTGGAGCCCACCTCCAACGGCCTGGGCGGCGACGCCTTTGCGCAGATTTGGATAGACGGGCGGCTCTACGGTCTGAACAGCTCCGGCCCGGCCCCCGCGCTGGCCGACGCGGCCTTCCTGCGCGAGCGCTACGGTGAGGTGCCCAAGCTGGGCTGGTACGGCGTGGACGTGCCCGGCATCCCCGCCGCATGGGCCGAGGCCAGCCGCCGCTTCGGGCGTCTGCCCTTCGCCGAGCTGCTCACGGGCGCGATAAGCTATGCCGAGGAGGGCTACCCCGTCGCGCCCGTGGTCTCGCGTCTCTGGCGCGACGCCTTCAAGGAGTATTACCCCCTCCGGCACGATGAAGTGTTCAAGCCCTGGTTCGACACCTTCGCTCCCAATGGCGCGGCCCCGCGCCCCGGAGAGCTCGTGCGTCTGCCCGAGCACGCCGAGACGCTCCGGGAGCTCGCCGCCACGGGCTGCGAGAGCTTCTACCGCGGCGCCCTGGCACAAAAGATTGACGCCTGGTCGCGCAAAACCGGCGGCTGGCTGCGCAATGACGACCTCGCCGCCTACCGCCCCGAATGGGTCGAGCCCATATACGTTGACTACCGCGGCTACCGAGTCTGGGAGCTGCCGCCCAACGGCCACGGCCTTGTCGTGCTCATGACCCTGGGCATACTCTCCGGTTTTGAAAGGCTCGACGGCTCGCTCGAGAGCGCGCACCGCGCCATCGAGGCCATGAAGCTCACCTACGCCGACGGCAAGCGCTACATAGCCGAGCGCAGTGCGATGGAGTACACAGTCGCACAGCTGCTCGACCCGGACTACCTCGCGCGCCGATGCGCGCTCATAGGCCGCGAGGCGCTCGAGCCCATGCCCGGCTCGCCCGACTGCGGCGGCACGGTGTACTTCTGCACCGCCGACGGCGAGGGCAACATGGTGAGCTGGATACCGTCCAACTACAACGGCTTCGGCTCCGCCGTCGTCGTGCCCTGCACGGGCATAGCCTT
>CAYXVA010000006.1:0-969 GCA_964467975.1 uncultured Oscillospiraceae bacterium
CTTGCGGCCCGTCAGGCCGGAGTCCGCCGCGGGACCGCCCTTGACAAAGCGTCCGGTTGGGTTGACATAATACTTGATATCGCCCTTGTTGAGCTCGGCCGGGATTATCGGGTCTATCACGTACTTTATCATGTCGGCGCGAATCTGCTCGAGGGAAACGCCCTCGTCGTGCTGAGTGGAGACGACGACGGTGTCGATGCGCACGGGGCGGCTCATCTCGTCATACTCGACGGTGACCTGGGTCTTGCCGTCGGGGCGCAGGTAGGTGAGCGTACCGTTCTTTCGTACTTCGGCGAGCTTACGGGCCATCTTGTGCGCGAGGGATATGGCGAGCGGCATGAGCTCCGGCGTCTCGTCGCAGGCGTAGCCGAACATCATACCCTGGTCGCCCGCGCCGTTGGTGAGGTCGTCGCCGGTCTCGCCGGACTTGAGCTCGAGGGACCTGTTCACGCCCATGGCGATGTCGCCGCTCTGTTCGTCTATCGCGGTGAGGACGGCGCATGTGTTGCAGTCAAAGCCGTAGGCCGCGTTGTCGTAGCCAATCTCGCGGAGCACGCCGCGGGCGATCTTCGCGATGTCCACATAGCAGCTCGTGGAGATCTCGCCCATGATGTAGACCATGCCGGTTGTGGCGGTGCACTCGCAGGCGACGTGCCCGTTGGGGTCCTTTTCGAGTATCGCGTCGAGCACGGCGTCGGAAATCTGGTCGCAGACCTTGTCGGGATGTCCTTCGGTGACGGATTCGGATGTAAACAGGTAATGTGCCATTTGTATATCTCCTTTTTAAATTATTATCTCTATTTATGTCAGCTGCATGGCGCTTGAACACACATATGTTGACAATTCGGCAGTTGTGCGCTATACTTATTTAAAACCCTACAACCCAGGGGGGCTGGTGCAAACCGGCTGAGATAGGGACTAGCGCGTCCCTGACCCTTTGAACCTGATGCGGGTAATGCCGCCGGAGGC
>CAYXVA010000006.1:979-1190 GCA_964467975.1 uncultured Oscillospiraceae bacterium
GAGCTATATGCGCCTTGCGGCATGGGCCGTAGGGCGTATTTTTACTAGGGAGGAAACAACAATGAAAGCAAGTGTAGCCATCCAGATCCTGCCCGGCGTACAGGGCAACGACGAGGTCTGCCGCATAGTCGACGAGGTCATAGCCTACATCGCCTCGACCGGCCTGAACTACTACGTCGGCCCCTTCGAGACTACCATCAAGGGCGAAGAC
>CAYXVA010000006.1:1200-14206 GCA_964467975.1 uncultured Oscillospiraceae bacterium
ACCAGCTCATGGAGATCGTCCGCGGGTGCCAGCATGTCGCCGTCCGCGCCGGCGCGCCGAGTGTCAGCGCCTACGTCAAAATCAGCTACAAGCCCGAGGGCGGCGTGCTCACCATCGATGAAAAAGTCACAAAGCATCACAAGTAAGCTCTCCCCCGCCATCGCCCTGCTCACCGTTCTGGTGATATGGGGCATGGCGTCCGGCTTTTCCTGGGTACCGCGCTTCATGCTGCCCACGCCCTGGGCGGTCGTACAGGCGTTTGTGACCGACTTCACGCTGCTGTGCCGCCACGCGTCGGTGACGCTCTGCGAGGCGTTTGCCGGCCTTGCGATAGGGGTGGCGCTGGCCTTTGTGCTCGCCACGCTTATGAACCGCTTCGACTTTCTCTATCACGCGCTCTATCCCGTGCTGGTCATCACGCAGACGATCCCGACCATCGCCATAGCGCCGCTGCTTGTGCTGTGGATGGGCTTCGGCGTGGCGCCGAAAATCACGCTCGTGGTGATAACCACATTCTTTCCCATCGCCGTGAGCCTGCTCGACGGCTTTCGGAGCGTCGACCCCGACGAGGTGAACCTGCTGCGCAGCATGGGCGCCGGTGACGTGCGCATTTTCCGCTATGTGCTTGTGCCGTCGGCGCTGGGCTCGTTCTTTGCCGGGCTCAAGGTCTCGGCCAGCTACGCCGTCGTCGGCGCGGTCATAAGCGAGTGGCTGGGCGGCTTTCAGGGTCTCGGCGTCTACATGACACGCGTGCAGAAGGCCTACGCCTTTGACCGCATGTTCTCGGTCATACTGTTTATTACAATCATCAGCCTGCTGCTCATGTGGGCTGTCACGCTGCTCCGCAGGCTGGTAATGCCCTGGGAGCGAAAGGAGAATGAGGAAAAATGAAAAAGATATTCGCGCTCCTGCTCGCCCTGGCCATGGTCTTTGCCCTGGCCGCGTGCGGGGATTCCGGGACAGACGAAGCGGTTGACATAATTCTTTCGCTCGACTGGACGCCCAACACCAACCACACCGGCATCTACGTGGCCCTGGCCAACGGCTATTTCGCCGACGCGGGCCTGAACGTCACGGTCGTGCAGCCGCCCGAGGCGGGCGCCGCAGCCATGTGCGCCGCGGGCCAGGCGCAGTTTGCCGTCGAGTTCCAGGACACGCTCGCCGCCGCCTTTGCCAGCGCGGAGCCGCTTGGCGTCACGGCCGTCTGCGCACTGCTGCAGCACAACACGTCCGGCGTAATGAGCCGTGCCGGCGAGGGCATGGACCATCCGTCCGGGCTTGTGGGCCACAGCTATGCGACCTGGAATTCGCCCATAGAGCTCGCCATGATGCAGGCCGTGGTTGAGGCCGACGGCGGTGACTTCTCGCAGGTCGAACTCATACCGAACAACTTCACCGACGAGCCGAGCGCTCTCAGCGAGGGCCTGTGCGACTCCATATGGGTCTACTACGGCTGGGCCTGCATCAACGCCGAGGTCAACGGCATGGACTTCGACTACTTCGCCTTCACGGACATTGACCCGGTGTTCGACTACTACACGCCGGTGCTCATCGGCAACAACGAGTGGATGGAGGCCAACCCCGAGACAACCCGCGCCTTCCTCGTCGCGCTCAAGCAGGGCTATGAATACGCCGCAGAGAACCCGGCCGAGGCCGCGCAGATACTCATCGACGGCGACGACACCGGCTCGCTGCGCGACTCTGTCGAGCTCGTCACCAGCTCTCAGGAGTGGATAAGCCAGCAGTACATCGCCGACGCGGAAAGCTGGGGCGTCATCGACGCCGAACGCTGGGACGCCTTCTACGCCTGGCTGTGGGATAACGGCCTTGTGGAGTACGAGCTGCCCGCCGGTACAGGCTTTACAAATGAGTACCTCGAGTGATGCCGTACTGCGCTGCGAGGGCATCTCGAAGTCCTTCGGCGGGCGCGAGGTGCTGCGCGATGTGAGCCTTGAGCTGCACCAGGGCGAATTGGTCTGCCTGCTGGGCCTCTCGGGCACCGGTAAGACGACGCTCTTCAACATCCTCTCCGGGCTCATCAGGCCGGACGCCGGACACGTCTTTATCAACGGCGAGGACACAACCGGCGTGCCGGGCAAGCTCAGTTACATGCTGCAAAAGGACCTGCTGCTCCCCTTCCGCACGGTGCTCGACAACGTGGCGCTGCCTCTGCTGCTGCGAAACGTGCCCAAGCGTCAGGCGAGGGAGCAGGCCGCGGCGCTCTTTGAGCGCTTCGGCCTGGCCGGGACGGAGAATTTCTACCCGGACAAGCTTTCCGGCGGCATGCGCCAGCGCGCGGCGCTGCTGCGCACGTATCTGGCCTCGGACGGGATAGCGCTGCTTGACGAGCCATTCTCCGCCCTGGACACGCTCACCAAAGGCGCCATCCATGAGTGGTATCTCGACGTCATGCGCGACATACAGCTCACGACGCTGTTTATAACCCACGACATGGACGAGGCGGTTAAGCTCTCGGACCGCGTTTGCATCCTGGGCGGCAGCCCGGGCACTATAACCGCCGAGATCGCCGTCACGGAGCCCAGGCCGCGCGAGGCCGAATTCTCTCTGAGCGAGAGGTTCATAGACTACAAGCGAAAAATACTCGAAGCGCTGGCGCTCTGAGCGCCGGACGGACGCGGGAAGCGATTCCCGCGTCTTTTTGCGTGAAAAAGCCGCCGGAACATTCCGGCGGCCATTTTAGCTGAGTTGTCCTCATCTTTCGATTACAAACCGCCGGATTTGGCACCTTGCAATAAGCAGGTTGCCGGGCTTCACAGGGCCGGTCCCTCCGCCACTCTTGATAAGGCTGATTAAATTGTATGAGCATTATACTACTATTCGGCAATTTGTCAAGAGCCTTTTGAGGCCGTTATTGGTTTTACGTCAACCTTTTTTCGACTTCGCTCAACTTCTTGCGACAAATTTCGATGTTGAAAACACTGTTGGAAATGTGCGAAACTCCGCTGAATGCTGGATTTTTTACATAAGCCGCCCGCGCGCGTGCCCTTCCTTTTATAAGCTCGGCGCATAATTTACGTAACCTTAACAGGGCATATCCGGCCGGACTCGTGAATAGCTTATACAAAAAGTTCGGAGGGTAACAATGAAGAGGACAGTTGCTATCTTACTCGCCCTCGCGCTGCTGGGCGCGACGGGGGCGCTGGCTGCGGACGCACCGGTGAGCGTCAACGCGCCGAGCGCAGTGCTTATGGAAAAAGTGACCGGTACGATACTCTACGCCATCGGCGAGAGCGAGCAGCGCGCCCCGGCATCCGTCACAAAGGTCATGACGCTGCTGCTTGTTGCCGAGGCAGTCGACTCCGGCGCCGTCTCGCTTGACGACACGGTTACGGCCTCTGCGCGCGCGGCGAGCATGGGCGGTAGTCAGATTTGGCTCGAACAGGGCGAGCAGATGAGCATCTCGGAGATGATAAAGTGCGTGGCCGTCGTCTCGGCCAACGACTGCGCCGTGGCGCTCGCAGAGCATCTGTCGGGCAGCGAAGAGACCTTTGTCGCGCGCATGAATGAGCGCGACGCAGAACTGGGACTGCAAAACACGCACTTCACAAACTGCACGGGGCTCTTCGACGACTCGGAGCACTACACCAGCGCGCTTGACATCGCCGTCATAAGCCGGGAACTACTCAAACACGAGTGGATCAAGGACTACACAACCATCTGGATGGACAGCATACGCGGCGGGGAGTTTGAGCTCTCCAACACCAACCACCTTCTGCGCTCGCTCGACGGCTGTACGGGCCTCAAGACCGGTTGGACCAGCCGCGCGGGATACTGCATCTCCGCCACGGCGGAGCGCGACGGCACGGAGTACATCGCCGTCATCATGGGCGCGGAATCGTCTGCAAGCCGCAACGCCGACGTCACGACGCTCATAAACTACGCCTTCGCCAACTGGACGCTCTGCCCTGTGGCCGACTCGGCCCTGCCGCCGGTACGCGTGTCCGGAGGCGTGGTCGACTCGGTGCAGCCGGGCATCACCGGCGACGGCTATGTCCTGCTCCAGCGCAGCGTGGCCCTGTCGCTCGAGAGGAGCATAGAATTGCCGGATTGCGTCTCGGCGCCCGTCGAGGCCGGGCAGCGCCTCGGCACGCTTACGCTCTCTTCCGGCGGGAGCGTGATAAACGAAATTCCGCTCACCGCGCTTGGCTCCGTAGAGCGTCTCTCCGGCGGCGGAGTGCTGTTAAATATGTTCCGCCTGCTCTTTTGTCTGCCTTTGTCCTCCACTTGAGGCCCGGTAATCGTCGATTTTTGTATTTCATCCACCACTTTTGCGTTTTTGCTTGAGATTTGGTACTTGTAATTTCGGGAAAAAGTAGTATAATCCATCTAGGTATAGGCCCACTCTAATGACAAGGACTGAGGAATATGGTCAAAGTCGACTTAACCGGATGCAAGCCGTTTTTTGATGCGTCAGGCCCGGATTTTGCCGCCGCCTCCTCTGCGCACAGGGTGCTCAGCGAGAAAACCGGCCAGGGCGCCGAGTTCACCGGCTGGCTGGATCTGCCCAGGCTCATCAAGCGCACCGAGCTCAAGGGTATTGTCTCCGCCGCGAACAAGATTCGCTCCCGCTCCAAGGCGCTCGTTGTCGTTGGCATCGGCGGCAGCTATCTCGGCGCCCGCGGCGCGATTGAGCTGCTGCGGCCCATACAGCGCGACGACTCCCCGCGCGTCTACTTCGCGGGCAACGGCCTGAGCGGCGACTACCTGAACGGCATAATAGAGCAGCTCGGCGACGACGACTTCGACGTCAACGTCATAAGCAAGTCCGGCACGACTCTTGAACCGGCGCTCTCCTTCCGCGTCTTTCGAGCCCTGCTTGAAAAGAAGTACGGCTCGGCCGCCAAGCGCCACATCTTCGCCACCACGGACGCCAACCGCGGCGTGCTGCACGACATGGCCGTGAGCGAGGGCTGGGAGCGCTTCGTCGTCCCCGACGACGTCGGCGGTCGCTACAGCGTGCTCTCCGCCGTGGGCCTGCTGCCGATGGCGGTGGCCGGGATAGACGTCGCGGCGGTCATAGACCACGCCATTGAATTCTTCCAGGCACTCGATCTCAGGAGCCCCGAGAACCCCACCTGGCAATATGCCGCCGCGCGCCAGCACCTCTACTCCCGCGGCTACGGCATCGAGCTGCTCGCCTGTTACGAGCCGAGCTTCCGGTTCATGGCCGAGTGGTGGAAGCAGCTCTACGGCGAGAGCGAGGGCAAGAACGGGATAGGCATCTTCCCCGCCAGCCTGGAGTACACGGCCGACCTGCACTCGATGGGCCAGTACGTCCAGGACGGGCCGCGCAACATGTTCGAGACGGTCGTCAGCTTTGACGAGCCGCTTATGCGCCACTCCGTGCCCTTCCGTATGGGCGACCCCGACAAGCTCAACTACCTCGCCGGGCGCGACTTCGCCGACGTGTGTGCCACCGCGCGCGAGGCTGTCAAGGCCGCGCATATCTCCGGCGGCGTGCCCAACATCGCCGTGAGCGTGGACAGGCGCGACGAGTACGGCTTTGCCGAGCTCGTGTGCTTCTTCGAGCTCGCCTGCGGCATAAGCGGCTACATGTCCGGCGTCAACCCCTTCAACCAGCCGGGCGTCGAGGCCTACAAGAAGAACATGTTCAAAATGCTCGGCAAGCCCGAATAAAACTTAAAACTGCGAGAGCGGGCGGACAATTTTTGTCCGCCCGCTCTTTTTATCTCCCCTCGACGCTCAGGCCGTGCCGTGTGCTGAGAGAGTTTATCCGTGTATCGTCAAACTGTGTCGTCAGCCACTCGCAGTATATGAGCTCGTTTTCTTCAAATATGCACACCCGGTTGTACATCTTCCTGCCCACGCTGTCATAGTAGTAGCCGTATTCGTACATGACCAGGCGCTCGCCGTCCCAGGCGAAATAGCGCTCGTCCGTCGAGAGGTATCTCTCATCCTGCACCGTCCCAGTCACGGGCACGTCGCTTATATTGACGAGGCAGACGCGCTCATAGCGCCCGCCGTTCTCGACGAGCACGGCGGCCCTGCCGTCAAAGCGCACGACGGTGCAGTCGCTCTGCGCGGTCACGCCGAGATAGTCCGCGCTCGCGCCCACAGGGTCGTCCGGGTCGAGGGCCGCGCCTTCTTCGGGGCTTATGAGCGCCGTGTCCTGTATGACGGAGAGGCTCGCCGTGTCTATAACGCGCAGACGTATGCTCTCGCCCTCGCCGGTGAAGAGCAGCAGCCGCTGCCCGTCGGCGCTCAGGGAGAGTCTCGCGCTGCCCCAGCCGTTTGCCGGGTCGAAGGTGCCCGCCCAGGTGTCGTCGAAGATGTAGACGCTCTCGAGCGTGTCGAGGTACACCGTCAAATACCCGTCCTTTATCTCCTGCGCCCACTCGGGCCCGTCGCACTTCACACGCCAGATACCCCAGCCGCCGCCGGGCAGATGGCTGCCGTCGAGCAGCTCGGCCCTGCCCGTGACGTCCGTGCGGTAGATGCACAGCATGAAGTACAGGTACCCGTCCGAGGCCCACACGCCGCTCGCCATGCTGTTGTACATATCCCCGCCCACGGGGTCAATGTAGAGCTCTCCATCCACGCTGTACCCGTCCTCGCTTCTCACGCTCAGCGAGGCGTCGAGCCGGACCTCGCCGGGCAGTGGGATGTAGAAGAGCTCGGAGGCGTCCAGGTCATTATAGATGCCGGCGGTGTCATCATCTTCCTCGTAGCCCGCGAGCATGACTCCGCCCGCGTAGACGTAAAGCGGGAAGCGGTCCACGTAGTCGTTGAGCAGCAGCCGGGCGTTCACGCTGCCAGTGTCGGAGTCCATGCGGCTTGCGAGCTCCTCTATGACCTTCTCCTGCCACGGCGCGGCCCCGATGCGCTCCGCGATTTCCTCCACCCCCGACGACCCGCCCCATGAGAAGTTCATATACAGGCTGTCGCCGTAGATGTACATGCCCGGCGTATAGCCGTAGTAGTCAAACTCCCGCTTGCTCTGGCTCCAGGAGCCGTCGGAGACGTTCGTGCCCGTGCCCAGGTCGTACTCGGCGCTCATCAGGAGGTGCCGGGAGAGTATGGCGTCCGCGGAGATACTGACGCCCTCGGCGTCGGAGCGCTCGCCGTAAAGCACCTCGCCGGTGAAGGCCAGGTTGTCGTATTGCGCGCTAAGGTACGCGCTCGCGCCGATACAGAACGCGAACGCCAACACAACCAACGCGGCAAAGGCGCGGAATATGCTTTTCATACTGACTCACTCCTTGTAGCTGAGTTGTCGCCACGCTCTGACGGCTGCGCTTCACCGGCGATAAGTATCGCCGGGGCCGTAAACGCGAGGATGGCGAACGCTTTTTGTGCTCGCTTCAAGTTTAAAATCTCCGGCAAGCATGGATTTTGGCGTGCTCGCACGGCACTCACTGATAGAAGCCGTCCAGCTCGCTCATTTCGTAACCGGCCAGGCTCAGCGACGACGTGTCGGCGAAGTAGCGGTACCACACTCCCTGCCGCTGTTTGCCGCAGAGCAGCTCGGCGTAGGCGAGCTCGCCGCTCTCGTGCACGGTCAGCAGAAACGGGTTTTCGCTCCCTCCGCCGATCTTGTCGAGCGTCGTATCCCACAGCACGGCGAGGCGCTCGCCGTCCCAGACGCAGTCTTGTATGGACCCGGCGTCCGAGGAGAGCTCCACCGCCTCAGAGAGCACATAGCGCCCGCCCTCGATGCTGGCCGGGACGGCGACGGCGTCGCCGCCGTGCTCATAGGTGAACACCGCCCTCTCGCCGTCGGAGTATGCGCCGAGGGTGCTGCCGATGCGATAGCCCTCGTCGTCCACCGTGTCCCCGGCGGGAAAGAGCGCGCAGCGCTGCACGCACTCGCCCGTGGCCGCGTCGAGCACTGTGAGCTGCCACACGCCGTCCTCAACGGTGAAGAGCAAGATCTGCCCGCCGTCGTAGCTCAGGCACATGCGCGCACTCTGCCAGTTGTCTCCGAGGCTGTATACGCTCTCGAGCCGCGTGAAGTCCACGGAGGCGGAATAGCCGTTCTCGGTCCACCAGCGCCCGGGAAGCGAGGCCACGTCTACGTCCGAGCTGCGCCAGCCGGAGGTGTCGCCGTTTTGATAGCGCTCATAGCCGCGCAGCTCGGTGACCGGGACGCGGTACACGCTCCAGCCCCCGCCGGGGAGCTCGTCGCCTGGCAGCAGCTCGCCCGTAACCGCGTCGCGCGCAGAAAACACAAAGTAGAAATACCCCTCCGGCGAGTACACGCCCATTGATTCGAACTCCGGCTCGAAGCTGTAGGGCATCGCGTCCTCGTCCGCGGCCTCTATAGTTGCCGTCTGTTGCTCGCCGTCATATTCGTACGTCACGCGCAGCCGTATCTCCGACGTGAGCGGGATGCGGAAGAGTTCTGTGAGCTCGTTCAGATCGGACCAAAACCGGTCGTCGGTATTGGCGTCTCTCAGGCAGGCGCCGTCCATCCGAAGGATGTAGTAGTCCGTATAGTCGTTAAGCGTAAAAACTCCCGTCAGATAGTCCTCGTCCTCGCGCCCGGCGCGCAAATCGGCAATCATGGCGTCGTACGCGGCGACGCCGGTGATGCCGTCGTAGTCGTAATTGTAGTTGTCATAGCGGTAAAATCTTCTCCACGAAGTGCCGGTGCTGACTGTCAGCGAGGGAGTGGGTACATAGTCGCTGAGGTCATCGTACGCAAACGACCAGTGCGAGTCCTCCTCGCCCTCGCCGCTGAGCGCGTCCCATGAGAGCTCCCAGAGCAGGTGCCCGGCGAGGGACATGCGCTCCGTGACGGAGACGCCCGCCGCAGCGTCCCGGCTGCCGTAGAGCACGCTCCCGCGCAGCGCGACGGAATTGCACACCGTCTGCAGATACACGTTCCCGCCCACGAAGAACGCCAGCGCAAGCGCGGCGAGGGCTATGAAGGCTTGGGATATGCGTTTCATTGGAGACCTCCTTTGGTTTGTTTTTGCTCTGATAAACTTTGGAATCCCCCCCCGCACGCCCCCTGTAAGGGACGGCGGCCCCGACATCCTGCGCGTCTCGATGCGCTGCAAAGCATCGCCGCCCCGCGCCCGTGCCCGACGAGCACCATCGCCCCCTCCCCGAGGGGGCTGCCGGCCTCAGCCGGCTTAGGGGAGTTCGCCTCAAGTTTGCGCAAACTTCCGGGGAAACTCCCTCCGACCCGCTTCGCGGGCCACCTCCCTCGGGGAGGGAGGGGTGTTTCTCGCTTGCGCGAGAGGCACGTCGGGGACTCCGTGCCCGCGTCACCACACACGCTCGCCCCACGAGGGGGCCGCGCCCGCGTTTACTCGCCGTCCCCGTCCAGGGCGTCTATGGCGCGGGTTATGCGGTCGGCGCGGTAGTTCCATGCGGTCTTTACGTAGTCAATAAGACTCACGCCTCGGTCCTCGAGGTCGGACATGGACACGTCGCCGGTTATCATGCCGTGGTGAATGAGCACGGCGCGGCCTATGAAGCCGCTGACCTCCTCGAGCAGATGCGTGGAGAGCAGCACCGTCTCTTTCTCGGTAAGGATGCCGAGCAGCACCTTGTAGAAGTCCTCGCGGTTGAACACGTCGTTGCCCGCGAAGGGTTCGTCCATGAGTATATAGTCCGCGCCCTGGCTGAGCGCGAGCACGACCTCGAACTGGTTCTTCTGGCCCGTCGAGAGGTGCCGCGCCACGCCCTTTCTGGGCAAGTCGAAGAAGTCCATGAGCACGTCGAAGCGCTTCTGGTTGAACTTCGGGAAGTGCTCGGCGTAAAACTGTGCGTGCCCGTCGGGGCTCAAATCCGGGAAAAACGAGTGAGCGCTCGTGGCGAAGGCAATCCGCTCTATGTTCCGGTGCGTTATCGGCTCGCCGTCGAGGGTTATCTCGCCGGCGTAGTGGATATAGCCCAATATGCACTTCATGAGCGTACTCTTGCCGGCGCCGTTTTCGCCGAACAGGCCCACCAGCTCGCCGCGCGGCAGCTTGAGGCTCACCTTGTCGAGCGCCTTCTTCGAGCCGTATGTCTTGCTCACATTCTTTATTTCAAGCATGTTGTCCCCTCCCTAGTGTGTTATGAGGTGTACTATGTCCTCCCAGCTTCCGCCGGACAGCCAGCGCTCGGGCGTTGCGAGCATGTATATCACGCCGCAGAGCAGTCCCAGCAGCCGCCATATCACCTGGCTCGCAACGAGCCCGGCGAGCGGCAGCGCGGCGCAGCGCACAAAGAATTCGCTCCTGCGACGCAAGCGGCGCATGGTGTAGATGCAGCGGCTCCCGCCCTTGAAGTGGTACGAAACATAGCGCCAGGCCAGGGCCAGGAACGCCGCGCTCACAATCGCGAACGCTATGATACCCGGCATGAGCATCCGGGTGCATGGCACGAATATGGCGTCAGGTATCTCGACGCGCGCGCCGTCCACGTAGCGGTACATGTTGTCACACGCGGACATGTACATTATGAAAAATCCCAGTGACTGCACCGCCGCGCCCGCCGCGAGTGCGACGACACAGAGCTTCAGCTCGCGCCTTGCGTCGAAGCCCGGCGGCACCAGCCTTTCAGCTCTGTCCAACGCTCTCACCTCCGATGCCCTGCGGCGCGGCCTCGTCCTCGTCATCCCGTCTGTGCGACCTCGCCGAGAGGAAGAAGCACAGGCACACGACGGCGCATGCGATTATCGCCGTAAGGTTGTAGCCCGCGTCTATCACCTGCGCCTGCAGCGCCCAAAGCAGCAGCGCCGCCGCGAGCGCGACGAAGGGCGAGATGGCCGTCTTGCCGTGCCTGCCCATGAACGAGCCGTAGGCCGCCGCCGTGCCCAGCGTGAAGTAGACGCAGAGCATGCGCACATACACCAGCGCATCACCCAGCGGCAGCATCGCGTGGGTAAACGTGCCGTTCACAAACGCGACAAGCAGCGAGAGGTCGCCCGCGGCTCCCAGGCCCCGGTTTTGCAGCCACAGCCCGTAGGCGAGGCACACGGCCGCTTGGAACATCATGAACACGAAGAACGCGAGCGCTGAGGC
The DNA here is from genome assembly GCA_964467975.1 of uncultured Oscillospiraceae bacterium. Taxonomy (GTDB): domain Bacteria; phylum Bacillota; class Clostridia; order Oscillospirales; family Oscillospiraceae; genus Scatomorpha. Next base: position 12,201 of record CAYXVA010000006.1, read on the forward strand.
CACGGTCTGCCAGGTGAACACCGTGAGCTCACCGACACCCAGGCGGCGCAGCGTATACCCCGGCTGCACCCCGCCGCGCTCGCGCATGGTGAGCGTGAGCAGTATGAACAGCACGCCGACGCCGATATACACCGGCCATATGAGCGAGCTATACAGGCTCTCGGTCAGCGTGTAGACGGATTCGCCGCCCGAGCGGATGCAGAACATGGCGAACGTGCCCGCCGCGCCCAGCAGCGACACGATAACCGTCGGCCAGAACACGAACCTCGCCGCGAGCATGAACACAGACAGATGCTTTTTCATTTCTCTTCGTCCTCCTCCCAGGCCCGGCTTATAAGCCGGATCGCCTCATCAAGCGTTATACCCATGCGTTTGAGCCGCAGTGCGGCGGCCTGCGCGCCGGACACGACCAGCTCGGCGGTCAGTGCCTCGCGCTTTTCGTCCGTATACCTCACAAAGCTCTTCGCCCCCGCGTGCGACACGAGTATTCCCTCCTCCTCCAGCAAGCGGCATGCCTTCTGCACCGTGTTCGGGTTGACCCCCAGCAGCGCCGAGAGCACCCTGCGGCTCGGCAGCTCGTCGCCGTCGGCTATCTCGCCGGACACTATACCCCGCTTGACAAAGCCCACTATCTGCAAATATATAGGCTCACCGCCTTCAGGTTTAAAACTCTCAAACGAAACCAGGTTGGCCACCTCCCAACTGTACTATTCGAATAACACACTTTTCAACTGTATTATATGCATAGTACAGTTGATTTGTCAAGCCCTTTCGCTCTCTGCACGCGCGGCGGGTAAAAAATAAGCCGCCCGGCAGACAAAAGCGTCTGCCGGGCGGCTTGATGCAGTTTTTCAGAATTCAGCTATGTGGTAGGGCGCGGACTCCGCCGACTCCCCGGCGCTCAGGGCGTAGCGGTGCTCCTCGCCGTCGGCGTCGGTGAAGCGAAAGCCGAAGAGGGCGTGCTCGCCCAGGGTGCGCACGTAGAGCACGACGGGGTGGGTCTCGTCCACTTCATCGAAGCTGTTGAGCCGGTCGCCCTCTATGTAATCGACGCCGCCGGTGTAAGGATACGTGGTCTCCACGGTGAAGAACACGAAATCCGTCAGCGGCTCCTTGGCGCGTATGAGGATGCCGTATCCCTCGCTGTCGAGGATGTCCTGCGACACCACAAGCCCCTCGAGCGCCTCGGGATAGACGGCGCCTACGATGATCTCGTCCGTCTCCTCGGTCAGGTGAGATACCTCCTGCGCGCTCGGCTCCGGCGAGGCTTCATTCTCCGGCTCGCTCGAGGGCACAGGGGTCTCGGACGGCGGCGCAGCGCTGCTTTCGGCAGGCGGAGTTTCGGCGCTCTCCGGTGTGCCGCATGCGGTCACGGCACAGAGCAGCGCGAGGGCGAGTAGTAGGCAGAGGAACTTTTTCATTTGTCACCACTCCAATCGAAGTTTGCATATAAGACGCGCTTCGCGCGGCAAAGTTCCACGCTTGCAAAAAGGGCGCCCGTTGGGCGCCCTTTCGTCTGTTACAGCTTCCAAATCTTCTCCGCGTACTCGCGCACGGCGCGATCGGCGGCGAAGATGCCGCTCTCGGCGATGTTCACGAGGCCCATACGGGCAAACTCGCGCTTGTCGCGTATCTTCTCATAGAGCTTGTCGTGGGTCTCGACATAGCTGGCGAAGTCGGCCAGCAGCATGTACTGGTCGCCACCGTATAGCAGACTGCTGACGAGGTCGGCGTAGCTCTTGCCGTCGGCGAGGCCGGTGTTGAAGCGCTGCAGCACGCGGCTCAGGCGAGGATCGCTGTTGGCGTAGCGCTGCGGGTCATAGCCGCTGCGGCGCAACTCCTCGACCTCATTGGCCCTCAGGCCGAAGAGGAACATGTTGTCGTCGCCCAGGCGCTCGTACATCTCGACGTTTGCGCCGTCGAGGGTGCCTATCGTGACGGCGCCGTTCATCATGAACTTCATGTTGCCGGTGCCGCTGGCCTCCTTGCCGGCGGTGGAAATCTGC
>CAYXVA010000007.1:0-11650 GCA_964467975.1 uncultured Oscillospiraceae bacterium
GGATGGTGTCAAGGACCAGATTCACCGTCTGCCGAGTCCCGGTCTTGTATGCCACGATGCTGTTGTCGTAGAGGTCACGAATCATGGACAGGTACAGCGTGCCTTGCTTTGTGCGGATGTAAGAAATATCCGTTACCCACTTGCTGTTTGGCCTGTCTGCGTGGAAATCTCTATTCAGCAGGTTTTCGTACCTGTGTAGTTGCTGCCCCATCTGCCGCCACCTTCTACGCCGTCGAATCTCCGCAAGCAAGCCGTATTTCTTCATGATTCGCAGTACGGTTTTCGGATTGCAGCAGATATTCTGGCTCTTGAGCCACAGCCACATCCGACGGTAGCCGTATGTACGAAAGCTGCGCTCCCGCTGCTGTGTGATGAGCCCGGCAAGCGCAGCGTCCTTTTCCGGTCTGCTCAGACGATGAGTAAAGGAGTAATATTCGCTTCTGGATACGCCGAAGAATTTGCACATGACAGACACCGGATACTCTGTCCTGTGACGGTATATGACGTGGTATTTTGCCGTCGGCTTCACCTCCTTCCAGGCGTCTTTCCCCGGCCGTCCCTTGGGCCGGGGCACAATCCCGGCCTCGAGCTTTTGCAGCTGCTTTCGCTGTCGCTTCAGCAGTCCTTTTACCACATACTTGTCCTTGAATCCGAAATGCTCTGCCACTTCCCGCTGCGTTTTCCCCTCTGCCAGCATTGCCTCTATTTCCGGCAGCAATGCCTGCACATGTGTGCAACTCCGTTTCTCCATAGCAATACCCCCTGACGTAGTTCTATTTTCCTACATCAGGGGGTGTTTTGCCTATGGTCCGTTTTTGCTGGTCCGGTTTAGTATTCCGGGGGGCGGCTTCTTCAATCCTCGCGGGGGCGTTTGTCGTGGCCCTGCTGTTTCATCCATATCTTCATGACCAGCGTGTGCGGCAGCATCTTCACAAGGAACACCTGACGTCTCACGCTCGAGCCGAGGACGGAGACGTCCTTGCCTTTTTTGTAGTCGCGCAGCGCGCGCTCAACGACCTGCTCGGGCTCCCAGAGCTTGTCGTAGTAGGTCACCGCGCCGTTGTCGCTGACGGCGTGGTCGAAGAACTCCGTCTTGACCCAGCCGGGCGAGATGGCCATGACGCGGATGCCGCGCGGCTCCAGCTCCACGTTCAGCGCGCGGGAGAAGCTGAGTACGAACGCCTTTGTCGCGCCGTATATGCACTCGTAGGGCACGGGCTGGAAGGCCGAGAGCGAGTCGAGGTTCAGCACACGCGAGCCGCGCTTCATGTACGGGAGCGTGAGCTGCGTCATCGCGACCGTGGCCTTGTCGTTGAGGTCTATCATGCCGAGGTTCGTCTCCAAATCCACCTCGTCAAAGAGCGCGAAGCGCCCGAAACCAGCGGCGTTGCAGAGCGTGCTGACCAGCGGCTTCTCCGCTTCGAGCAGGGCCGCGTACTCCTTGAACGACTCCGGGTTTTGCAAATCCAGCGTCACTATACGCACCTTCGCGCGCAGCGACCCGGCGAGCTCCTCGAGCCTCTCGCGGCGGCGCGCGATGAGCCATATCTCGTCGAGCGTCTCTTCGGCGTCGATACCCTTTGCAAACTCGCGCCCCATACCCGAGGACGCGCCGGTTACAATCGCAATTTTCATGTTTCCATCCTTTCGATATCACAGGCGGGACGCACGGCCCCGCTGGGCAGTTGCGGTCAACGCGAATATATTACACCAGCCGCATGGAAAAATCCAGCCAAATATTTGCCTTGCGTCGCGAATCCGCTGGGATGGCGGAAATTTTTTGTTTTCCGGCGCGGTTTTGATGCATTTCTGATACAACCGGAGTTTATAATTTTTTCAACATAAACAGATTGGGAGGATGTGCAATGTTCAGAGGAAAAGCAAAACGGCTCCTGAGCGCGGTTTTTGCCCTCGCACTCTGCGCGTCAATAACCGGCTGCGGCGAAACCGCCCCGGCCGACGAGACGCCCTCGGCCCCGCCGGAGGCGAATTCCCTGGTGTTCGCCGTGGTCAGGTCGGACAACTGGATAAGCAGCGCGGTGGAGGACTACAACGCCGCAAACCCGGAAATGCCGGTGGAGCTTGTGCGTTTCCAGTCCACGGGCGAGCTGCTGCGCGCGCTCAACGAGGGGCTGGAAGCCGACATGTACTTCGCCAAGTTCGAAGCGGACTACGGCTGTGACTTTATACGGGCGTTCTGGGACGCGAGCATCGACCTTACGGACAGGCTCGACACCGAGCTCGCTCCAAATTTGCAGGAGGCGCTGACCTACGGCGGCGAGCTGAGATATGTGCCCTATGACTTTGAGATTGAGGCTATGGCCTGGACGCTCGGCGGCACGCTGCCTGAGACAATGGCCGAGGCAAATACGCTCGCCGCGGCAAACGGCGACACGCTCTTCCCCGACAGCGCGACAAACGACGGCCTCGCGGAGGTTTTCCTATACCCCTACATCTGCGGCGCGAGCGGCGATGCGCGTTCGGACATACTCGGCGCGGTGTATGCGCACGTGCTCGACCCGGGCTCAGGCAAGGGCTGCGCCTACAGGTATGCCAGGATCTCGAACGACTGGAACTTCGGCCTCGACGCGCTTGAGAAGCAGTACGGTACTGAGTATACGCTCGGCATTCCGGGCGCCGGGACGGCGGGAGTCTACGTGCCGGGCAACGTTATCGGGATAACCGTGAATTGCGAGGACGCGGACGCCGCCTGGGCGTTTTTGAGCCGGTTCATGACCGACGAGCTGCAGCTCAAGTCGAATAACCTCCCTGCCTCGGCGAGCGCCCTGGATACGTACATAGATGAGGCCGGGCAGCACACTTCGACGTATGAGCACGCCGTTACAATGGCGCGCGACGTTATCGAAAATACCACCCTCGCCGCCGGGATGAATCTGCGGCAGAGCGAGCAGGACTGGTTCGTTGATTATATCAACAGCCCGCAGCGCCAGCGGTGGGTGGAGGCTTGAAACTTTTGTAGAAACTTTCATCTTTAATGATTTTTACCGGGACGGTTCGATTTTATTGAGGGTAATTTGATAATATCATAGCGAATAATGTAAATCCAACTCAAATGAGGTAATCTTTGCCGATAAAAAACGCATATTATGGTACATAACTCATTTTGGTTGGAGACGTACCATGACCGTCGGTGAAGTTCTGCGCAAGAGAATATTGCCTCTCTGCGACGAGCGCGGCATCACGGTGAACAAGCTGGCGACTATGAGCGGCGTCACGCAGAGAACGCTCAGCGACATCGTCGGCGGGCGCAACTCGAGCGCGACGCTCTCCACAATAAAGAAGCTCTGCGACGGGCTGGACATAGAGCTCTCCGAGTTCTTCGCCGCGCCGGAATTCGAGGGCCTGGAACAGGAGATAAAGTGAAATCCGCTCTTGACAAATGTTCGGAGCGCTGATATACTATGTGGGCTAAAACAAAGCAGGACGGTATTCCGCCGTACTCACCCGGCCGCAATCGGCGCGCCGAGGTTAACACGTTTCCCTTTTTTATGGGGCAGAGCTGTCGGGCCATGCCGGCCGGCGCTTTTGTGTGCGATTGTTGCGCGGATGCTGTCAAGGTGTCCGCGCTTTTTGCGCAAGAGAGCTATTTCCAGCGGGAGGTGTCTTTAATAGCAGTCACAGATTATCAGGTCAATGAGGAAATACGCGACCGGGAGGTGCGCCTCATCGGTGAGGACGGCGAGCAGCTGGGCATCATGTCCAGTGCCGCAGCTATGCAGATAGCCATTGAGAAGGACCTGGACCTGGTCAAAATCGCGCCGGGCTCCAATCCGCCGGTCTGCAAGATAATGGACTACGGCAAGTACCGTTTCGAGCAGAGCAAGCGGGAAAAGGAGGCGCGCAAAAACCAGCGCGTGATTGAGATCAAGGAGATACGTATGTCCCCGAGCATAGGCGAGAACGACTTTCTTGTCAAGCTGCGCAACGGGCAGAAGTTCCTCTCCGACGGAGACCGCGTAAAGGTCACGGTTCGCTTCAGGGGCCGCGAGATGGCTCACACCAACATAGGTGAGCAGCTGCTGCGAGACTTCGCGGGCAAGTGTTCCGAAATCGCCAATCTCGACAAGCAGCCCAAGCTGGAGGGACGCAACATGTCCATCTTCCTCTCGCCTAAGCCGCAGACCCCTGCCAAGAAACAGCCCAAACCGCCCAAGCCGGCCAAGGAGCCGGCCGCTGAGGGCACCGCAGAAGAGTAAAGCCACCAAGGAAGGAGAAAAATATCATGCCGAAACTCAAGACGCATTCCGGCGCGAAGAAGAGGTTCAACCTCACCAAGTCCGGCAAGGTAAAGCGCGCTCACGCTTACAAGAGCCACATCCTCACCAAGAAAGACACCAAGCGCAAGAGGGGCCTCCGTCAGGGCGCCTACGCGGACGAGACCAACGTCTCCGCGATAAAGCGCATGATCCCGTACAAATAATAGGAGGCTGAGATAAATGGCTAGAGTAAAAGGCGCGATGATGACGCGCAAGAGAAGGAATAAGATGCTCGGTCTCGCGAAGGGCTACTGGGGCAACAAGTCCCGCCACTTCAAGATGGCCAAGCAGCAGGTGATGAAGTCCGGCCGCTACGCCTACGTCGGCCGCAAGCAGAAAAAGCGCGACTTCCGCAAGCTGTGGATCACCCGCATCTCCGCCGGCTGCAAGCTCAACGGCATGAACTACTCCACCTTTATGCACGGCCTCAAGCTCGCGGGCATCGACATGAACCGCAAGATGCTCTCCGAGACCGCCATCCACGACCCCGCCGCCTTCACCGCCCTGTGCGACAAGGCCAAGGCCGCCCTTTGAGCCGAAACTTAAAGTCCGGTCCCGTTGAAGCGGCCCCAAGTATTGAAGCCGCCCAAACTATTGTAGCGGACTCAACCGTTGATGGCCCCAACCATTGACGGCCCCAAGTATTGAAGCGGCTCAAACTATTGTAGCGGCCACAAAAAGATAGACAGAGATACTGTCCAAGCAACCGAAAGGGCTTGCTGCCTGCGTATAGCAGACGGCAAGCCCTTTAACTTTGCCTTGATACGGCGGCTGCTCAGTCCGGACGGTTCATAAGCCGCTGTTTGAATTCGAAATTCCCGCGGATGCGGCGTCTTGCGGCCCCGTGTGTTTTGACTCCGTCCGGTGCGGCCGCAGCGATTCATCTCGCCCGTCAGGGCTCTTCCGGCCAGGGGAGCAGCTCGCTGCCCTTGACGAGGAAGGCGCGCTGGGCGAGCTTTGCCATGGGCGCGTCCGACATGGAGTCGGAGTAGAACTCATTTATCTGTGTGTTGGGGTACTCGCGCTTGAAGCGCCGCACTTTTTCCTCGTGCTGGTTATTCTCACCCAGCGTCCAGCCGCTGTGCTTGTCCACGCGCGAGGCGATAAGCCGCACGCCGAGCCGGTTTGCAACCGGGCGCAGCAAAAAATCCGGAGAGGCCGAGGATATGATGTCGCCGGGGCGCTGCTTTTCAAAATACCAGGCGTTGATGTCGTAAAAATGCGTGCGCCAGAAGTCCTCAACGGCCCAGTCTATGTCCGGTACCTGCGTCAGAAAGCGGTAAAAGACCTCCTTGACGCGCGTCTTGGTCGTCCACTTGAGCTTCATGCCCGGCACCATAGGCACGGCGGCAAGCGCGGGGCCGATAACGCGCGGCCAGTGCCGTGCGCAGTAGGCGAAAAAGTGTTCAGTGCTGTCGTAGGGCAATATCGTCTTGTCGAAGTCGTAGACGTTTACAATCTCCATCATATCTCTCCCGTGAGGCGGTAATACGTGACGGCAAAGCCCTCGCGTATGAAATAGTTGAGCATGAGAGTGGGCCAGCTCGTGTGTGCCGCGACGCCGTAACACTCGACGCCGAGCTTCGCGGCCAGAGCTTTGGCGCGGTAGAGGTGGTACTCGCTCGTGACGATGGCGCAGTTGCCGTCGGGCTCGCCGCCGCTCTCGCGTATGAGCGCAAAGGAGTTTTCCAGGTTCTCCTGAGTGCTGGTTGCCTTGTCGTCCACCATTATCCGCGCGGGGTCTATCCCTCTGGCCTTCAGCCATACCGCCATCGCCTCGCCCTCGGTTATCGTCTCGCCGGGGCCCTGCCCACCGGAGACGACGGCAACGCAGTCCGGGTGCGCTTCCAGCCAGGCGAGCGCGCCTTCGAGCCGGTCGGTGAGCGAGAGGCTGGGCACGTCGCCGTGCAGCCCCGCGCCGAGCACGATAATGTACTCGACGCCGTCCGGCGCGTCCGTGCGCGCGCTCGAAACTATCGGCGCCTCTATGACGCCAAAGACGAGCACGCCTATGATAAGCACTATGACGGCGGCAATGCGCCGGCCGCGGCGGCGGAGCACGAAGTGGAAGTACGCGATAACTGCCGCGATAAACGCGCAGAGCGCCGCGACGAAGGTGTGCCCCGTCATGGCGACGGCGAACACCACGGCCGCGAGCAGCAGCACTATCACGGCTATAAGCCAGAGCTTAGCTTTCATCAAGCTCCTCCCATTCAAGATACAGCGCGTCGAGCTGCGCGCTCAGCTCCTCGCGCTCGGCGTCGAGCTCCATGAGCTTTTTGTAGTCGGAGGCGTTGGTCTCGTACTCGGTTTCTATCTCCTTGAGGCGTGCCTCGGCCTTCGTTATCTCGCGTTCGACGCGGCGCAGCTGCTTTTCGCGCTCGGGCGTGCCGGAGCGCTTTGGCTTTTTCTCCGGCTTGGGCGCGACGGACTTCGCGGCCTGAGTTATGGCCTGCTGCCGTGCGCGGTATTCGCGGAAGTCGGAGAAGCCGCCGCGAAAATCGGTTATTTTCCCGTTTTCAAAGCACCATATCCGCGTGGCGAACTTCTCGATGAAGTAGCGGTCGTGGCTCACGAAGAGCAGCGCCTCGCCGTAGCCGGAGAGCGCGTCCTCCATCCACTCGCGCGAGGGGATGTCGAGGTGGTTCGTGGGCTCGTCCAATATGAGCAGATTCACGTCCGCGCGCATGAGTATGCACAGCCTGAGCCGGCTCTGCTCGCCGCCGGAGAGAGTGCCCACGGCCTTGAGAGCGTCCTCGCCGGTGAAGCCGAAGGCCCCGAGGCTGTCGCGGGCTTCCTGCATGGTGCAGCGGCACTCGTCTATGACCGTGTCGGCGGCGGAGAGGGACGGTTCGCGGAACTTCACAATCTGCGGCAGGTACGCCATGCGCACCGCCGGGCCGCGCCGGACATAGCCCGAGTCCGGCTCCTCCTCGCCGACAATTAGCTTCACGAGCGTACTCTTGCCCGTGCCGTTGTCGCCTATCACGGCGATACGCTCGCCGCCCGCGACCTTGAACTCCACGCCGGAGAAGAGCGTGCGGCCGGAAAAGCCCTTGGAGAGGTTCTCGGCGACGAGTACCTCGTCGGCGCGAAATTCGCTCTCCTTGAACGACGCGGAGAGTTTTTTGGCTTCCTTGGGTTTCTCGGTCCGGCTCAGGCGCTCTATGCGCTTTTCCATCGAGAACGCGCGCTTATGGAGCTTGTCGTTGCCCATAAAGGCCCAGAGGTGGAGCCGGGCGGCGGCTTTTTCAAGCTGCTCTATCTTCGTCTGATCCTTTTCGTACTTGCGAAGCTGCTCGTCGAAGCGGCGCTGCCGCTCTACGGCGTAGAAACTGTAGTTGCCGGAGTAGCACTCCGCGTGCCCGTCGACAATCTCGATGCAGCGCTGGGCGACGGTGTCGAGAAAGTAGCGGTCGTGGCTTATCGCAAGCACGGTGCCGCGAAAGTGCAGTATGTAGTCCTCGAGCCACTCGGTCGCGCGCAGATCGAGGTGGTTCGTCGGCTCGTCGAGCAGGAGGATGTCCGTGTCCTCGAGTATGAGCCGCGCGAGGTTGACGCGGGTCTTTTCGCCGCCGGAGAGCTTGTCGAACTCCCGCGCGCGCATGTCGGGCGGGATGTCGAGGCCGTTGGACACGCGGTTGCGCTCGCGGTCCATGTCGTAGCCGCCCAGGCGGCGGAAGTCGTCCGAGAGCCGGTCGTACTCGTCGAGCAGCTGCCTGGAGCTGTTCGTGGCCATGAGCGCCTCGAGCTCGGCGATGCGCGCGGCCATGGCGCGCAGCCTCGCATGCGCCTCGCGCAGCACGTCCTCGGTCGTCCAGCCGGCGGGGTAGACGGGGATCTGGCTTATGAGCCCTATCCTGCGCCCCTTGTGGATGGCGATTGTGCCCTCGTCGGGCGTGTAGTCCCCGGTGAGCAGCTTGAAGAGCGTGGTCTTGCCGCAGCCGTTCGCGCCGAGTATGCCGACGTGCTCGCCGGCGTTCACCTCGAAGCTCAGATCGGAGAGCACGTCGTGGCCGACCTCGAAGGACTTTTTCAGGTTTTTGACGTCTATATCTATCATAGCTTATCCTTGTATCTTTTTTGTATCATGCCCGGATGTGCGTTGTTCGGAGCGGCGCTGGGCGATAAAGTGGTTGATGTACCCGCCGAGCAGCAGGAAATAGAAGCAGTAGTAGAGCCACATCATGGCGACTATCACCGTGCCTATGACGCCGTAAGCGCCGAAGCGGTTGCTCAGCGAGACGTAGAACGAGAAGATAACCGAGAACGCCGACCAGCTCACGGCGCAGAATGCGGCCCCCGGCCATTGCGCCCTGTATCTGAGCCGCCGCGCGGGCATACGCCAGTACGTGAACGAGAACACCAGCGCGAGCACGGCCAGGACGACGACAAAGCGCAGATAGCTCGCGAGACTGAACAGCCAGTCCACCGCGCCGTTGTGCGGCAGGAAGTTGTACAGCAGCTGCAAGATTTGCCCGCCGTAGACCATGACGAAGAAGCTCAGCAGCAGCACGAGCACAAGCACGACCATGTATATGCACGCGCGCAGGCTGAACACGAAGAAGTCCTCGTGCCGCTCGGCGTCGTACACGCTGTCCATGCCGCGCATGAGTGCCTTCATGCTCGCCGCGGCCGACCAGATGGTCAAAAGTATCGAGACGGTCAGCGCTACGCGGCCGCCCGAGTAGATGCTGGATATTATGCTGCTGATAATCTCATAGAGCGAGTCGGGCACGTACTCGCTTATGGCCTCGAGTATCATGTCCTGAGTGAGCGGCGTGTACTGTATCACGCTCACCAGCAGCATTATCATGGGTATGAGCGACATGAATAGGTAGTATGCGCAGGCCGCGGAGTACGTGGTGAGGCGCCGCCGGCTCATGCCGCCGGAGAACTCGTTCACCGCGTCGTATATGTCCCGGATAGTGTCGCGCACGCCTCTCACCTCCTGTACTCGGAAGAACATTTTCTCATATAATGAGTAAAAAATCAAGCGACACAGGCATTGCCGCGCAATATACGCGAAAAAGCGGAGGGCCGGAAAAAACCGGCCCTCCGTGCGCGCTGTACGCTTCAGCTTATCAGCTCGTATGTGCGCCTTGCGATGCCAAGCTCCTCGTTGGCGGGGATGACCCAGACCTTTACGCGGCTGCGCATCGCGGAGATTTCGCGGACTTCGACGCCGGGGACGGAGTTCGCCACCTCGTCGAGCTCCAGGCCCAGATAAGAGAGCGCGGCGCAGACGCTCCGGCGCAGAGAGGCACTGTTTTCGCCGATGCCGCCGGTAAAGACGAGGTTGTCCAGCCCGCCGAGTTCGGCGGTAAAGGCCCCGATGTACTTGATTATCTGGTTTGCAAACATGTCGAGCGCGAGCTGTGCGCGCTCGTTTCCCTCGTTTGCGGCGGCCTCGACCAGGCGCAAATCGTTCGACACGCCGGAGACGCCGAGCAGCCCGCCGCGCTTGGCGAGGCCGTCGAGCACCTCGTCCATGCCCATGCCCTCATTGAGCAGGAAGGGCACGACGTAGGGGTCAAGGTCGCCCGTGCGGTTTGCATGCATGACGCCGGTCTGCAGCGAGAAGCCGAAGCTGGTGTCCACGCTCTTTCCCGCGTCTATGGCGCAGAGCGAACAGCTCCCGCCCAGGTGGCAGGAGACGGTTTTGCCGGTGGAGCCGAGCCGTGCCGCGAGCGTGTCGGCCACATAGGAGTGCGACGCGCCGTGGTAGCCCATGCGTTTGATGCCGTAGCGCTCGTACCACTCGTAGGGCACGGCGAACATTGTGCGCTTGGGCGGTATCGTCGTGTGGAACGCGGTCTCGAACACGCCCACGAGCCGCGCCGCGGGCATAATTTCGCGGAAGCAGCCAATCGCCTCGAGGTACGGGCCGTTGTGCGCCGGGGCGACAAAGAGATATTCGCGCATGGCGTCGAGCACCGCGTCCGTGAGCTCGTGCACGCCGTAATAGCCCTTCGCCAGCACGGTCTTGAAGCCCACGGCGGCTATCTCCGACTCCGACGCCACGGCCGCCATGTCGGCGAGGAAGAGACGTATGCCCTGGGTGTAGCCGGGTACGTCGCAGTTTTCGCGCCGCTCGGCGCGCTTTGCGTCCTTGTACGTGTAGATTGCGTCGTGGTCGGAGCCCACGCGCTCTATTTTGGCCTCGCAGAGCACGCTCTCGCCGGGCATGTCGTAGAGCTTGAACTTGAGCGAGGTGCTGCCCACATTGCTGACAAGTAATTTCATCGCGCTTTGCCTCCCAATACTTTTTCTGCCTTGAGCATACCAGAAACGCCCCGCCAAATCAAGCGCGCGGCGTCACGACTCCGGCTGATGGTCCCAGTCGAGCGGCAGACGCACGTCTGTGAGCGTAAAGCCGCGGCCGGAGACGTCGCGGACAGAGCAAACCGTGATGAACGCGCTCGGGTCGGCGTCGATGGCGGCGCGCTTGACCTCGGCCATGCAGCGTATGGGCACGACGCAGATGATAACCTCGCACGCGCGCTTGAGCAGACCGGTGCGGCCGCAGAGCAGCGTGACGCCGTGGTCGAGCTCGAGTATACGGCGGCTGATGGCCTCCGTCTCGTCGGATACAATAGTGACCTGCACATTCCCGCGGCCCAGGAGTATCACGCGGTTCATGACCACGGTGTACAGCGCCGCGTAGAGCGCGCTGAGTATGACGGCCTCGAGATTCGCGTGCGGCAGCTGCAGCGCGATTATGAACAGGTCGACGCCGTAGAGCACCGGCGCGATGGGTATTTTGAACTTGCGGTTGAGGATTATCGGTATCACGTCGCTGCCGCCGCTCGAGCCGCCGGCCCGGATTATCAGCCCCAGGCCCACGCCCTCGAGCGCGCCGGCGCATATGGCCGCGTACAGGGAGTCCTCAACGAGGCCCTGCAGAGCGTCGATTGACTGGAACATGCCGAGAAAGAGCGGGAAAAACACCGAGCCAAGCACAATCGTGGCCGCGAAGCGCCAGCCGAGCAGTATGAGCCCCAAAAGCAACAGCGCAACGTTGCACACGCCGACTACCAGCGTCACGTTTGCGGAAAAGTATATCTCCGCCAACCGGCCCAGACCGGTCACGCCCGGCACGAGCATGTCGTAAGGCAGCACGAAAACAGCCATCGAAAGCGCGCTCAGTGCGGTGCCAAGCAGTATCAGAGCGCACTTGACCACGGTGTCCACAAGCATTTTCTTCATCCCAGCATCTCCTTCCAGGCACTTAGTTTCTCCAGACAAGGATGATTATAGGGAGCAAACCTGACGCTGTCAACACCGAATTGCATATTTTGCACAGGTATCAGCACAATAATTATCTATTATAACAGCACATCACCCAACTGCCAAAGCGCTTCGCAAAAGCG
>CAYXVA010000007.1:11750-13780 GCA_964467975.1 uncultured Oscillospiraceae bacterium
AAGCGGAGGCGCTTTGAGTTTATTCTGTCTTTATCACGGGAGGTTCAATCTGTGTCCCAGGGACGTTGCCGTGACTAAGTAGAGCACGGCGCAGTAGATTATCTCAAGCGCGCACATGCTCAGCATGAATACGTGCCCATAATCGATATGGTGCATGCCGTGCAGCACATCCAGGGGCAGCGCGTTCAAGCCGATTCCTATCGTGGCAATCAGGGCTATGGAGGCTATTTGCGTCACAATGCCTATTCCGATGAAAATCAGCACGCTGTAGAGCACCTTGTGGCCGTTGAAGCTGAAACCCAGGCTCATCGACGCGTAAAACAACAGGCAGGACGCGAGCGAAGCCAGCAGCGCGAGCAGCATCAGCTCCAGCGCAAAGCTCACAAGCTCAAACGCTCCGATGCCGTAGGCCCTGGAGAAGCGCTCGAACATCTCGCCGAGGCTGCTGAGCACGTCGCGCGCCAAGTTCACCGGCGAGGCCACCAGGAAAACGCTCAGCACCAGCGCGATGAACGCCACAATTATCCAAATCGCGCTCACGATGAGCTTGCTCCACAGCTGCGTGTGCACGCTCACGGGCAGCGAAAAGGTCAGATAGCCCTCGTCCGAGAGGAAACCGCGGTAAAACCGGTAGACCAGCAGCACCAGCGTCACGACCCCTATGGCGCAGATGGCCAAGAAATACGCCACGACAACAAACGCGCCTATAATAGTTGCAAGACGGCTGCTGTCTATAAGCCGTATCCCAAGGTTGGCCGCGAGGGCTATCGCCAGAAGCCCGCCCAGAAACGGCAGCATCACCCGGGCCGTGGCCTTGAACTCATATTTTAGGAGCTTGCCTAGCATCTGAACACCTCCCTAAACAGTTCGTCCAAGCTCTTCCCGGAGCGCTCGCGCACGTCGTCGGCCTCCCCGGCCATGACCACGCGGCCCCGGTCGATAAACGCCACGTCGTCAAGTATGCGCTCCACGTCCGAAATGAGGTGTGTGGATATAATGACGCTAGCATCCTCGGCGTAGCTGCCCATTATAGTGTCGATTATAAAGTCGCGCGTGGCCGGGTCCACGCCGCCTATCGGCTCGTCGAGCAGGTAGAGCTTCGCCCGGCGCGACATCGTGAGCACCAGCTGCACCTTCTCCTGCGTGCCCTTGCTCATGTGCTTCACGCGCTGCTCGGGTAATACGTTCAGGCGCGTGAGCATAACGCCGGCCCTCTCCTCGTCAAAGTCGGCGTAGAAGTCCGCGTAAAAGTCAACCAGCTGCTGCGCGTTCATCCACCTCGGAAGGCACATGCGGTCGGGCAGATAGCTCGCAAGCCGCTTCGACTCCACCCCGGGCGTGTGCCCGCAGATTTCCACCACGCCGGACGTCGGCCTCAGGAGGCCGCAGGCTATTTTTATAAGGGTCGTCTTGCCCGAGCCGTTCGGCCCCAGCAGCCCAAGCACCCGCCCGGGCTCCACTTTCAGGCTCACGCCTTCCAGCGCCTGAACGGCGCCGTAGCGCTTCGTCAGGTCTCTGCATTCAAAATTCGCCATTTCCATCCTCCTTCACCAGAGCGCTTATCAGGCTCAAAATATCGCCCGGCGAATAGCCGAGCGAGCGCATCGCAGTCAAGAACTCCTCTGTCTGCTCCCGCGCCAGCTTCTGCCTCGCGGCAGAAATCAAGCCGGCGTCTCGGGTCACAAACCGCCCCGCCGTGCGTTGCGGGAACACCAGCCCCTCGCGCTCGAGCTCCGTCATGGCCCTCTGCATCGTATTCGGGTTCACCCCGGCCGAGAGCGCCAGCTCGCGCACGGGCGGCAGCCGCTCACCCGGCGCATATTCGCCGGAGACTATGCCAAGCCTGAGCTGCCGCGCAAGCTGAGAATAAATCGGCGCGTCCGCAGCGATTTTCCACTCCATGAGGCGCATCCTCTCCCGTGTGTTATTGTACTAAGTGAATAATACAATAATACAATGCGTTTGTCAAGCCCCTCCGGCCCGACAGGATAAAAATAAGGCCCGACACATCTTTTTGATGTGTCGGGCCT
>CAYXVA010000008.1:0-13671 GCA_964467975.1 uncultured Oscillospiraceae bacterium
GGTCATAGACGAGCTCTTCCACAAGGGCGCGGAGGTCATATATGACCGCCACACCGATTTGCACGTCTCCGGCCACGCCTCCCAGGAGGAGCAGAAGATGATGCTCGCGCTCACCCGGCCGCGCTACTTCATCCCCGTGCACGGCGAGTACCGCATGCTCTGCAAGCACGCGGAGATAGCGCACACGATGGGCATTGACTCGAACCACACCGTAGTCGCCGAGAACGGCAGCGTGATAGAGCTCACGCGCAAGACTATAAAGCTCGGCGACCCCGTGCCGGCGGGCCGCGTCTTTGTCGACGGCAGCGGCGTGGGCGACGTGGGCAGCGTCGTGCTCCGCGACCGCAAGCACCTCGCCGAGGACGGCATGATAGTCGTCACCATCGTGCTCTCCGGGCACGACAATTCGCTTATCGGCGGCCCCGACGTGCTCACCCGCGGCTTTATCTACGAGAAGGACAGCGAGGACCTCATCGACGAGGTCAAGCGCGTTGTCTATGAGAGCCTTGCCAGCTGCCGCCACCAGAAGATAAGCGACATTAACGGCATGAAGAACAAGATCCGCACCAACCTCACAGGCTATCTGTACAAGACCACAAAGCGCAGCCCGATGATACTCCCGATGATTACGGTGATTTAAACTTTTGGGGAGGATTTCTCTTGCGCATTCCATACTTTGACGCACACTGCGACACGCTCACCGCCGTGCTTGAGCACGGCGGCGGGCTTTTTGCTAATACGCACCATGTGGATTTGCTTCGCCTGGGCGGATATGCGCCCTGTGCGCAGGTGTTCGCCGTCTGGAACGGGCGGTATGAGGAAAAGACGGTGCTTTTAAAGCGCGAGTGCGCCCAACACCCGGACGCCGCAGCGTTCTGCCGCACGGCCGAGGACGTGCGCGCGGCCAACGCCGCGGGCAAAATTGCCGCGCTGCTCTCCGTCGAGGGCGCGGAAAACCTGGACTGCGACACGGAAAGGCTCAGACTCGCCCGGGAGCGCGACGGCATCGTAATGCTCAACCTCTGCTGGAACAGCGACAACGCCTTGTGTGGCTCGTGCTTTGGCTCCGGCGGCGGGCTGACGGACGCGGGCAGGGCCTTCGTGCGCGAGTGCCAGCGCCTAGGCGTCGCGGTGGATATGTCCCACGCGAGCAAGCGCGCGTTCTGGGACACGCTGGAGATTGCGGAAAAGCCTATAATCGCCAGCCACTCGGACTCCGCCGCGCTCTGCTCCACCTTCCCGCGCAACCTCACCGACGCGCAGTTCGCCGCGCTCGCAGAGTGCGGCGGCGGGGCGGGCATAAACCTTTGCCCGGACTTCCTCGCCGACGGCGGGGCCGGCATAGACGACGCCGTGCGGCATATCGAGCGCTTCCTGGGCCTCGGCGGCGAGCGGGCCGTGTTCATAGGCGCGGACTTTGACGGCATAGACTCGGCGCCTCGCGGCATCGCCGGGGTGCAGGACATGGGCGCACTGTACGAGGCGCTGCTGCGCCGGAACTACCCCGAGACGCTTGTGCGCGCGATATTCTACGACAACCTTATGGAAATACTGGAGAGAACGCAATGAACATACAGATTTTCGGCAAGAACAAGTGCTTCGACACCAAGAAGGCGGAGCGCTATTTCAAAGAGCGGCGCATAAAGTACCAGCTCATAGATCTGCCGCGCTACGGCATGAGCCGCCGTGAGCTCGAGAGCGTAAAGCAGGCCGTGGGGTTCGACGCGCTGATAGACCCAAAGGCGCCGGACGCCGACCTCATAAAGTACCTCTCCGGCGACGCCGAGCGCCTGGAGCGGCTGCTCGAGTATCCGGACAACATACGCACGCCTGTGGTGCGCAACGGCAAACAGGCGACGGTGGGGTACTGTCCGGATATCTGGAAAACCTGGGAGTAAAGCGCCGCTGCGCGCCGGTTGCAAGGGAAAAGACTATTGCAAATAGGCGAAAACTGTGAGATAATACAGCAAAGTGAGAATAAAATCAAAAATTACAACGGAGGAAACACAAATGGATTTTATCGCTGAGTACAAGAGCAAGCTGGGTACCCCTGAGCAAGCCGCTGCCCTCGTAAAGAGCGGCGACTGGGTCGAATACGGCAACGGCACCACCTTCGCCGAGCTGTGCGACGCGGCCCTGGCCAAGAGGCGCGACGAGCTCTTTGACGTAAATATCCGAGGCCAGATCATATACGGCCCCATCCAGGTGGCCGAGTGCGACCCCACAGGCGAGCACTTTACCTACAACTCCTGGCACAGCTCCGGCTATGAGCGCAAGCTGCTCGACAAAGGACAGGCCTTCTTCTCTCCCATGATATTCCGCAACCTCGCCTGGTACCACCGCGAATTTCTGCACGTCAACGTCGCCTTTGTCTGCACGACCCCGATGGACAAGCACGGCTACTTCAACTTCTCCGTGAGCGCGGGCACCAGCCTCGACATGATAGGCCGCGCCGACAAGATAGTGCTCGAGATCAACCCGCATCTGCCCCGCGTCTACGGCGCGTACAACGAGAGCATCCACATCTCCGACGTCACTATGGTCGTCGAGGGCCACGACAACGAGGTGCCCACTGTCGCCGCCAAGACCCCCAGTGCCGAGGACATCGCGATTGCCAACAACGTACTGCCCTACATAGTCGACGGTTCCACGCTCCAGCTCGGCATAGGCGGCACGCCCGACGCGCTCGGCTCCATCCTCGCGCAGAGCGACCTGAAGGACCTCGGCATGCACACCGAGCTGTGCACCGACGGCTTCCTCGACCTCTACAACGCCGGCAAGCTCACCAACAAGCGCAAGGCCATCTTCCCCGGCAAGGGCGTCCTCGGCCTCGCCACCGGCTCCCGCGCGCTCTACGACTGGCTCGATGAGAACCCGGGCGTCATAGCGCTGCCTATCGCCTACGTGAATAACCCCCAGGTTATCGCGAGCATGGACAACTTCATCTCGCTCAACAGCTGCGTTTCCGTCGACCTCTACGGCCAGATAAGCTCCGAGAGCGCCGGGCTGCGCCACATCTCCGGCACCGGCGGGCAGCTCGACTTCATCACCGGCGCCGCCATGAGCCGCGGCGGCAAGGCCTTCATCTGCATGGCCTCCTCCCGCGTGGGCAAGGACGGCGTGCGCCGCAGCAACATCGTCCCGCACTTCAACGGCGAGATCATCACCTCCCCGCGCTCTCAGGCGTACTACATCGCCACCGAGAACGGCGTCGCCAACCTGGCCGGACAGAGCAGCTGGCAGCGCACCGAAAAGCTGATAAACATCGCGCACCCCGACTTCCGCGACGAGCTTATAAAGGCCGCCGAGGAGCAGCGGATATGGCGCCGCAGCAACAAGCGCTGAAGCGCTGCATAAAAAAGAGGAGAGCCGCGTGGTTCTCCTCTTTTTGACGTTTTCGGACTTATTCGGGCAGGACTTCGTTTATGGCGTTGAGTGCATTGAGCGTGCGCGGGAAGCCGATGTACGGCAGGCAGACGGTCAGCGCGTCGAGCAGCACGGCGCGGCCGTTGCCGACGGCGCTGTTGCCGCCGATGTGACTCTTGAGCTGCGGCTCGCAGCCGCCGAGCGCGCAGAGTACGCAGAAAGTCAGCAGCTCGCGCTCGCGGAGCGCTATGCCGCCGCGGGTGTAGAAGTCGCCAAAGCAGTAGGCGCTCAGATAGTCCTGGATGTGCTTTACGTCCTCGCTCGCATTAGCGCGCATGGTGCTGATAGCCTCGCCGAAGATAGACTTCTGCGCGGCGATGCCGTCGTCAAAGCGGCTCTCCTCGCTGACCGTGCCCTGAGCCTCGGAGGGCAGCGCAACGCCGCGGGAAGCAAGCGCGCGGTTCGCCGCCTTGACGGCCATCTCGGCCTTGCCCAGGCCTATGTACGGTGCGCTCTGGTATATGGCCTCCTTGATTTCCGCCGGGCTCGCCCCGACAGAGAGGGCCGCTATGGTGTGCGTCTCCACCTCGTCCGGCGTCTCGTTGGTTGCGGCGACGGCGAGGATGATGAACTCGCGCAGCTTGGCGTCAAGCGAGATGTGGCTGTACACCTCGCCGTATATAAGCCGCTCCTTTATCGCCGCAAACTCCGGGTCCGTGGCCGAGATTGGGCTCTTGCCCAACCCGTAGAGGCGGCGGATTATTTCCTGGGAAAGCTCCTTGCGCTCCATGATAAGCACTCCTTTTAAGAATTTTAAGCGTAAACTTCTATTTTAGCTGTTTCCGGGGCGCTTTCTTTGTTGCTTGCACAAAGAAAGCGCCCCCGGAATTAGTTAAAGTTTTATGTAAACTTATAGAGCCCCGCCCGTGCGGGCGGGAGTGTAAGCTTACTTCTCGAGCGCGGCGTACTGCTCGTCGTCGACGGGCTCGAGCCACTCGTTGGCGGTGTCCTCGCCGGGGACCTCGACGGCCAGGTGTGCAAACCAGCTGTCGCGTGCCGCCCCGTGCCAGTGCTTCACGTTGGCGGGGATGTTCACCACGTCGCCGGGGTGCAGCTCGCGGGCGGGCTGGCCCCACTCCTGATACCAGCCGCGGCCACCGGTGACGAGCAGGATCTGCCCGCCGCCGCGACTCGCGTGGTGGATGTGCCAGTTGTTGCGGCAGCCGGGCTCGAAGGTCACGTTGCCGATGCCGACTTGCTCGGTGGAGAGCATGTTCAGGTAGCTTTTGCCGATGAAGTACTTGGCAAAGGCGGTGTTCTCATTTCCGCGAGGGAAAACGGTGGTGAATTCTTCGCTCATTTTTATTCTCCTTTAAAATTTATTTTCCTATCTTCATGCACTTGCCGAGCTTGCCGCCCGTGCGCAGATACTCATACGTCGGCATTTCGAAGAGCACAGGCTTGAGCGCGTCGTAGTCGAGCTTGCCGTCTGCGTTGAGCACGCTCTCCTCGGCAGTGGTCTCGTTTATCGAGCAGATAAAGCTCTCAAAGCCGGTTGTCTCGTATATGTCCTCCACGGCGCAGGACATTGTTACCGGCGCCTCATCCAGGACGGGCGCGCCGAAGCTGTCCTCGTGCCAGGCAAAGGCGGCGGACTTATCCCCCTTGGCGCCGCTGACGCAGCCCATGTGGTCGGCCTTGGGCAGCAGGGCTTCGTCGACGATGTTCACGGACAGGACGCGGCGGCCCTTGATGCCGGCGTTGGTGTAGTGCGCGGAGGCCATACTCACGAGTATGCGGTCGTGGCCAATGATTCCGACGTGGCCAACGAGGCACCAGTTGGGCTTGCCGTCCACCATTGCGCCGACTACCACCAGCGGAGTGGGGTAGAGGGCGAGGGCTTTTCCAATGCTTTTTTTCATATGTCTTTTCCTCCCATATTCTGTGACTGCGGCTGTTTTGGCAGCTTCCTCAGTTCATGGCGCAGATAGTCCAGCCGTTCCAGCTGGCGTTCGCGAAAGTGTATCTCATCGAGCGCCTTGTCGCGTCTGCGGTCGAGCATGCGCAGCAGCTCGGTGCTCGAGCCCCCGGGCTCCAGAGTGAGGCGCATATAGGCCTCTATCTCCTCGCTGCCCAGGCCGATGTCGTGCAGGGCCATGATGGTGCCGAGACGCTCTATGTCCGTGTCGTCGTACTGCCACGCGCCCATAACCTTCTTGACTGCGCCGCACAGGCCCCAGCTCTCGTATTCGCGCAGTATCTCCAGCGGGATAGAGTAGCGCTCGCTGGCCTCGTCTATGGTCATACGGTTCCCTCCAAACATGAATACAGGCGTCGCTGCACGACGCCTGTATTGTAAGTCCGTATTTAAAAAATGTCCAATACCTATTGAGAATCTATAGTTATGCCTCGCGAACATTTCTCACGAGGCAGAGAAATTCGTTCGCCGCGCCGGAATAGGCCTGGTTTTTCTTCCAGACCAGCACCGTGCCGGTTTTGAGCTCGGGTGAGAGCGGGATGAAGCGCAGCTCGTCGGAGATGTCGGCGAGGTAGAAGCCGAGGGCGGCCCCGACGCCGTGCAGCACCATGTTGGCCGCGTTTAGGATAAGGTTAAAGGTCCCGGCGAGCTCCACTTGCTCGAAATATTCGCCGAACCACGAGGCTATCTCGTCCTTCACCTGCTGCCTGCGGCTCATGAGCAGCGGCACCCCGATGAGGTCGGCAGGAGTGACGCGCTCCTTTTCCACAAGCGGGCTGTCGCGGCGGACTATGACGCCCCAGACGTCGAGCCGGGGCATGCGTATGAAGTCGTAGCGCCCTATCTCCACGGGCTCGGCGAGCAGCCCGAGGTCCAGCAGCCCCTTTTCCAGCCGATCCTTGATGTCGTCGGCGGTGGCGCTGTAGATGCTGAAGCGCACGAGCGGATGCGCGTTTCGGAACTCGGCTATGCGCTCGGAGAGGAAGCTCATGGAGTTCGTCTCCCCGCAGCCTATGGCTATCTCGCCCGAGAGCTCCTCGTCGTGGTGCTGAAGCTCGCGCTCGGCCTTTTCGGCCAGGTCGACAATCTCCTGGGCGCGGCGGCGCAGGAGCATGCCGTCGTCGGTGAGTATGACGCGGTACTTGCTGCGCTTGAAAAGCTGCACGCCGAGCTCGTCCTCGAGCTGCATGAGCTGGCGCGAGAGCGTCGGCTGCGTGATGTGCAAAAGCTGCGCCGAGCGCGTTATGTTTTCCTCGCGCGCGACGACAAGAAAGTATTTCAGGACTCTGAGTTCCATAGCGCACCTCCGGCTCAAATATTATCATAAAATGCCGTGTTTGTCGAGAAAAATACATCACGGGCATTTATCGTACAGGCGGAGATAAGGCGGCGCAGCGCGCCGTTTTGCTGTCCGTATGAGGGCAGTTTTTTCCGGCTGCGCGCGGCAGATGAAAATCCGGCTGTTGACAAATTCGGCATTTGCGCATATTCTTTAAATAATTGTATAGAAGTATGGTAAAAGCAATGGAGAAGATAAGCTCGAGAAAAAATCCATTTGTTATGCGCCTGCGCGCCCTGGCGTCGGACGCCAAAGCGCGCCGCGAGAGCGGAGAGACCGTGCTCGACGGGGCCAAGCTGCTGGAAGAGGCCGTGAATTCCTCAGCGCGCGTGACGGGCATACTCTGCGCCGAGGGCTTTACGCTGCCGCCTGGGCTAGACTGCCCCGTGTACGCCGCGCCGGAGGAGCTCGTCGCTTACGCCTCGCCGGTCAAGAACAGCCCCGGGCCCGTGTTTTCCGTGCGCATGCCGTCGGTAGCGGTGCCGGAGAACGTCCGCAACGCCGTTGTGCTCGAGGATATGCAGGACCCGGGCAACGTTGGCACGTTAATACGCACGGCGAACGCCCTGGGCATAGACGCGGTCATCCTCGCGGGCAGCTGCGCCGAGCGCACTTCGCCGAGGTGCGTGCGCGCGAGCATGGGCGCGGCGTTCCGGCAGTACGTGCGCGAGTGCGGCGTGAGTGAGCTGCCCGGGCTGCTGCGCGGCATGGGCATTGCGCTCTACGGGGCCGCGCTCTCGCCCGAGGCGGCGGACCTGCGCCGGGCGGACCTGCGCCGCGCCGCCGTCGCTATAGGCAACGAGGGGCACGGCCTGAGCGAAGAGCTGCTGGCGGAATGCGCCGGGACGGTCATCATCCCCATGAAGCCGGGCAGCGAGTCGCTCAACGCCGCAGCCGCGGGCGCGGTGATAATGTGGGAACTGGCCCGCGCGGCGCCGTGAGGAGGTGAAGGCGTGTCCGAATTGAAATACTGGGTGTGGCTCGCGTCGCTTGAGCATGTGCGCTACAGGGCCAAAGTGCTGCTGTTGGAGCACTACGGCGGCGTGCGCGAGGCGTATTTCGCCAGGAGCTCGGACAACGACAAGCTGGACTTCCTCACGGACACCGAGCGCGAGGCTCTGGCCAACAAGGACATGGGCCTTGCCAAGCGCGCCATAGCCGAGTGTTCCGACGCCGGCATAAACATACTCACGAGGCAGGACGCGGCGTACCCGCGCCGACTGAGCGAGATTTACGACCCGCCGCTCGTGCTGTACGTGCGCGGCCGGCTGCCGAGCGTGGACGACATGTGTTCTGTCGCCATAGTGGGTACGCGGCGCGCCTCGCCCTACGGGCTCAAAATGGCGCAGCTCATGGGCTACGGCATAACGCGCTGCGGCGGCCTGGTCGTTTCCGGGCTTACCCGCGGCGTGGACGCGGCTGCGGCCGAAGGGGCGATGTCGGCGGGCGGCGGGTGCATCGGCGTGCTGGGCACGGCGATAGACGACCCGGCCACAAACGAGGGCATAGCCGCGTCCGCGGCGCTCTACGGCGCGCTCGTGAGCGAGTATCCGCCTGGGGCGCCCACGCGCACGAGCAACTTCCGTGCGAGGAACCGCATCACCTCGGGGCTTTCGGTCGCGACGCTGGTCGTCGAGGCGCCGAAAAAGAGCGGCGCGCTGCTCTTCGCCGACGAGGCGCTTGACCAGGGGCGCGAGGTGTTCGCGGTGCCCGGCAACGCCGACTCGGCAAACTCTGCCGGGTCAAACCGGCTGATAATGGAGGGCGCGCACCCGGCCATGAGCGCCTGGGACGTGCTCGGCGGGTTCGCCGCGCGCTTTGAAAACCTCGACCCGGACGGGAAGAACAAATTTATTCCGCCCGAGCCGCCGCAAGACGAGGTGGAGGCGGTCATGAGCCGCGCCGAAGCGCCCATTGAGGACGCTCTCGACGCCGCGCCGAAGGGCAAAGATAAGCCCGCAAAGCGCAGCCGTAAGGGCCTGTTTAAATCCCGGCGCGAGAAAAAAGACGTTGACAAGCCTGAGGGCAAGGAATATATTGACTTGCAGAAGCAGCTCGACGGCCTCAGCCAGGCGCAGTTAGCCATCGTCGGCGCGATAGTCACGCCGCACACGCACGTTGACGACATAATCGAGCGCACCGGACTGCCCTCGGCGCAGGTGCTCGGCGAGCTGACGATGCTTCAGGTCAAGGGATATGTGAGTCAGGAATCGGGAAAGAGATTTTCCCTCAATATATGTCAGAAGTGAGGACGTTTTAATGGCAAAGGCAAAGACGGCCCTCGTAATAGTCGAATCTCCGGCTAAGGCGAGGACCATCGAAAAATATCTCGGCAAGGATTTCAAGGTCGTGGCCAGCATGGGCCACCTCCGCGACCTGCCGAAAAGCACAATGGGCGTGGACATCGAGCACGGCTTCACGCCGCAGTACGTGCCCGTAAAGGGCAAAGAGGACGTCATAGAGGAGCTCAAAAAACGCGCCAAGAGTGCGAGCATGGTCTATCTCGCGACCGACCCTGACCGCGAGGGCGAGGCCATAGCCTGGCACCTGAAGGAGCTTTTGGAGCTGCCCGACGACAAGGCCGTGCGCGTCACATTCAACGAGATAACCAAGCGGGTCGTCACCGAGAGCATAAACGCCCCGCGCGACATAGACATAGACCTCGTGGACGCCCAGCAGGCGCGGCGCATCCTAGACCGCATCGTCGGCTATGAGCTCAGCCCGCTGCTGTGGAAGAAGATACGCCGCGGCCTCTCCGCCGGGCGTGTCCAGAGCGTGGCCACGCGCATGGTCGTCGACCGCGAAAAGGAGATACGCGCCTTCGTGCCGGAGGAGTACTGGCTGCTGGACGCAACGCTCCGCCGCGAGGACTCAAGCGAGTTCACCGCGCGCTACTACGGCGAGGGCAAGAAGAAGGTCGACATCAAAAACGAAGAGCAGGTTGACGCCATAATCGCCGACGTAAAGGACGGCACATTTACCATAGACACCGTCAAGCGCGGCAAGAAGGAGCGCAGCCCCTCTCCGCCGTTCATCACCAGTACGCTCCAGCAGGAGGCCTCGCGCCGCCTGGGCATGACGCCGCGGCGCACGATGAGCATCGCCCAGCAGCTCTACGAGGGCGTGGACGTCGCCGGGCAGGGAACGATCGGCCTCATAACCTACATGCGTACCGACTCGCTGCGCCTGAGCGAGGATGCGCTCGCCGCCGCGCGCAGCTATATCACCGCGCATTACGGCGAGGCGTACTGCCCCGCCCAGCCGCGCCGCTTCAAGACCCGCGCCGGCGCCCAGGACGCGCACGAGGCCATCAGGCCCACAAACGCCTCCCTCGCGCCGGAGATGGTCCGCAAGGACCTCACCCGCGAGCAGTACCAGCTCTACCGGCTTATCTGGGGCCGCTTCACGGCCTGCCAGATGTCCAACGCGGTGTACGACAACGTCGCCGTCGAGACCAGCTGCGCCGGGCACTCGTTCCGCGCGAGCTATTCGGAGCTGGTTTTCCCCGGCTACACCGCCGTCTACGACGACGCCAAGGACGACGAGAACGCCGCGCCCATCAAGCGCATACCCAACCTCGCGGAGGGCGAGAGCGCGCACTGCGAGAAGCTCGAAAAGGAGCAGCGCTTCACCCAGCCGCCCAGCCGCTACACCGAGGCGACGCTGATACGTGCGATGGAGGAGAAGGGCATAGGCCGCCCGAGCACCTATGCGCCGACGATAACGACGATACTCAGCCACGAATACGTGGTCAAGGAGGGCCGCTATCTGCGCCCGACGTCCCTGGGAGAGACGGTCACGGGCCTGATGGAAGAGCGCTTCCCGGATATAGTCGATCTCAAGTTCACCGCCCGCATGGAGGACGGCCTGGACGAGATTGAAAAGGGCGAGAAGGACTGGAGGGCCTACCTTACCAATTTCTACGGCGGCTTTGAGAAAGAGATGAAGGACGCCGAGAAGGCCATGGAGGGCGTGCGCATAAAGGTCCCGGACGAGGAGTCCGACGAGGTCTGCCCCAACTGCGGGCGCAAGCTGGTCTACAAGTCCGGGCGCTTCGGGCGCTTCCTGGCCTGTCCGAACTACCCCGACTGCACGTTCACGATGCCGATTGTCGTAGAGATGCCGGGCAAGTGCCCGGCCTGCGGCGGCAGGCTTTTAAAGCGCACCTCGCGCAACGGCTACGCATACTACACCTGCGAGCGCGGCAAAGACTGCCCCTGGCGCGGCGCAGGCGACGACGGGCGCGAAATAATAGGCTTCATGACCTGGGACGTCCCAACCAAGGACGTCTGCCCCGAGTGCGGCAAGACGCTCTTCAAACGCTCCGGGCGCGGCAGGAGCAAGCCGTTCTGCATAAACCCCGAGTGCCCGAACTACCTCCCACCCGAGCAGCGCGGCTATAAGCGCAAAGCCGTCGCCAAGGACGACGCCGGGGAGCCGGCCGAGGTAGGCTCAGAGGCCGAGCCTGCTGAGAAAAAGCCCGCCGCAGCCAAGAAGAGTACAGCCGCCAGGAAGGGCACGGCCGCCAAAAAGAGCACGGCGGCGAAGAAACCGGCGGCCAAAAAGACCGCGTCCACGGCCAAAAAGACCGCCGCCACAGCCAAAAAGACCACTACCACGCGCAAGAGTGCGGCAAAGAAGGCCGAAAGCGCCGGGGAGGCCGTCTGATGCAGACAGTAACGGTGATAGGCGCCGGCCTTGCGGGCAGCGAGTGCGCCTGGCAACTGGCCCGGCGCGGCATACACGTCCGGCTCATAGAGATGAAGCCGGAGAAATACACCCCCGCGCACAAGAGCGAGTATTTCGCCGAGCTCGTATGCTCAAACTCCCTGCGCGGCGACGAGCTCACGAACGCCGTCGGACTGCTCAAGGAGGAGCTTCGGCGTTTGGGTTCGCTCATAATGGAGTCGGCGGAAAAGCACCGCGTCGCCGCCGGAGGCGCGCTGGCCGTCGACCGCGAGGGCTTCGCGAGGTACATAACCGAGAAGCTGGAGGCCGAGCCGAACATAGAGATAGTCCGCGCCGAGGCGACCGATATCCCCGACGGCGAGGTCGTTATCGCCACCGGCCCGCTCACCAGCGACGCCATGGCCGAGCGGATAAAGCAACTCTGCCCGGAGTTTGATCTGCACTTCTACGACGCCGTCTCGCCCATCGTCACGCTCGAGAGCGTGGACATGACAAGCGCCTACCGCGCCAGCCGCTACGGCAAGGGCACGGCCGACTACATAAACTGCCCCATGACGCGCGAGGAGTACACTTCCTTCGTACACGAGCTGCGCGCGGCGAAGGAGGCGGCGGTACACGACTTCGACGACGGGGCCGTGTTCGAAGGCTGCATGCCGGTCGAGGTCATGGCGCGCCGCGGAGAGGACACGCTCCGCTACGGGCCGATGAAGCCTGTCGGGCTCGTGAACCCGAACACCGGCGCGGAGGACTACGCCGTCGTGCAGCTGCGGCAGGACAACGCTGAGGGCACGCTCTATAACCTTGTGGGCTTCCAGACCCACCTCACCTGGGGCGAGCAGAAGCGCGTGTTCACGATGATACCCGCGCTCAGGAACGCCGAGTTTGTGCGCTACGGCGTCATGCACCGCAACACGTATCTCGACTCGCCGCGTCTGCTCGACAGGTACTACCGCCTCAAGGCCGAGCCGCGGATAAGCTTCGCCGGGCAGATGACCGGCGTGGAGGGCTATGTCGAGAGCGCCGCGAGCGGCCTGCTCGTGGGCGTCGAGACCGCCGCGCGCGTGCTGGGGCTCGAGAGCGTGGATTTCCCCGCCGAGACGGCCATAGGTGCGCTCTCGCTGTACGTCTCCGGAGGGAGCGTGGGCGATTTCCAGCCGATGAACATCAATTTCGGAATAATTACGCCGCTGGGCTACCGCGTAAAGGGCAAGCGCAACAAGAATGCGGAGATATCCAAGCGCGCCCTTGAAACCTTAGACCGGCTCAAAGCGAAGGAGGTATTAACCTATTGAGGATACTTATTGACGCAATGGGAGGCGACAACGCGCCTCAGGCCCCGGTTCTGGGAGCGCTCAGGGCCGTCAGGGAACTGGGCGTGTCCGTCACGCTTATCGGGCAGAAGGAGAAAATAGAGCCGCTTTTAAACGGCGAGAGCGGCGTGGACATAGTCGACGCGCGCGAGATAGTCACGATGGAGGATGACCCCAGCACGGCGACCCGCCGCAAGAAGGACTCGAGCATGGCCGTCGCGCTCAAAATGCTGCGCACGGGCGATGGCGACGCCGTAGTCTCCGCCGGGAGCACCGGCGCGCTTTTGACCGGCGCGACGCTCACCGCAAAGCGCATTCCCGGCATCCGCCGCGCCGCGCTCGCGCCAGTGCTGCCGAACGGTGCGAGGGGCGTCATGCTCATAGACTGCGGCGCGAACGTGGAGTGCACGCCGGAGTATCTGCTCCAGTTCGCCTATATGGGCAGCTTTTACGCCGACAAGATACTCGGCTGCCCGCGCCCGCGCGTGGGACTTTTGAGCAACGGCAGCGAGCCCACCAAGGGCGCGCCGCTGCAGAAACAGGCCTTCAAGCTGCTGCAAAAGGCCTCCGACGCCGGCAGAATAAACTTCATCGGCAACGTGGAGGGCACAGACGTCATGGCCGGAGGCGTGGACGTCGTCGTTACGGACGGCTTCACCGGAAACGTGTTTTTGAAAGCCAGCGAGGGCATGATCAAGTTCGCCCTCGGCCAGCTCAAGAATGTGTTCTACGGCAGCACCAAGAACAAGCTCGCCGCCCTGGCCCTCAAAAAGGACTTCATGGCCATGAAGGACGGCCTGGACGTCAACAAGATAGGCGGCACGGCCCTGTTGGGCATCTCCAAGCCGGTAATTAAGGCCCACGGCTCCTCAAACGAGGAGGCCATATTCAGCGCAATACGCCAGGCGGTCGGCTTCGCCAATGCCGGCGTTATTGAGGAGATAGAGAAAAATATTGAGTACATGCGCCTCGACCCGGAAGAGGCAGCG
>CAYXVA010000009.1:0-4070 GCA_964467975.1 uncultured Oscillospiraceae bacterium
AGGTTGGGTGCACGTACACGGTCTCCTGGCCCGGACGGGTCAGGCCCATGCGGCAGAATATGTCGGTCTCATAGCCGAAGGCCTCGCGGTTGACGAAGTTCGCCCAGCGGCCTATGACCTGGCCAAGTATGAGCGCCGAACCGCCCACGTCCAGCGTGGCGCCCATGGGTATCTTCTTGCACTTGGACCACACAATGACGGTTATGACGCCGGCAATCGTGCCGCCGTACATGGCGATGCCGCCCTCCCAAATCTTGAAGATGTCGATGAGGTTGTCCTTATAGCGGTCCCACTCGCTTATCACGTAGTAAATGCGGCAGCCGACTATCGCCAGCGGCAGCACCCAGAGCACAAGCGAGAAGATATCGTCGCTCTTTATGCCCACACGCGGGGCGCGCTTTGACGCGTAAAATACCGCCGCGAGGAAAGCTATGGCCATGACTATGCCGTAGAGGTAGATGGTAAATTCATGGCCGAACAGCTGAAAGCTGAAGCTCGCCGGGAAATTCAGCGTGAGGTTCCCCAGCATGGGGAAGCTTATCGCGGCGTCGCGCATCATAGTTGGCATTGGTATCAAGTCCTTTCGTCCGGGCCGCGCAGCCGGACATTTCGCGCGGCCTCAACTTAAATGGAGCGTGCTCTCACGCCTTCGGCAGCAGTAGAGAGAGCGTCAGGCGCTCCGGCGTAAGGTACTCGCGCACGAAGGCGTCGACATCGTCGATTGTGACGGCCTCGAGCGCCGCAAAGCCCTCGTACAGGCCGTAGCCGCCAAAGTATCCGCTCGCGAGAGCGGAACATACGCTGCCCGGACTGTTCAGGCCGCGCAGGGTGGCCCCGTAGTCGGCGCGCCGCGCACGCTCCAGCGCGGCCGGGTCCACGCCGTTTTTGGCGGCGCCGTCGAGCGCAGCGCACAGCCGCTCGAACACGGTCTCCGGCTGCGCCGTAGAACCGCCGCATTCGAAGAGCAGCGTACCGGCTATCGGGCCGACGTCGCGGAAAAAGTCCCCGCGCAGCAGCCCCTCGGCGTAAAGCGAGGTGTAGAACTCGCTGCTCTGCCCGAGCAGGCAGCGCGCCGCGAGCGAGCCCACGGTGATGAGCCGCATCGCCTCATCGCCGCGCGGCAGCTGAGTACAGAGCTTGGCAGCGGCAATAAACATGGGCTCCGAGACGTCCATATGCCGCTCCACGCGGCGCTCTATCGGCTCAAGCCCCTCCCGCTCCCCGTAGTCGGGCACGGCGGGCGAGGTGTACGCGCTCTGCGTCAGACGCGCGGCGGTTTCAGCTGCGTATTCGGGGTCCACGTCGCCCACAACACACAGCACCATGTTCGCGGGGACGTAGAACGCGCGGTGGCAGTCGTAGAGCGTCTGCGGCGTTATCCGCGCTATGCTCTCGACCGTACCGGCCACGCTCTCGCGCACCGGGTGGTGGTCGAAGAGCGCGCCCATTGTCGAGTTATATAACACAAAGGACGGATCGTCCTCGGTCATGCGTATCTCCTGGCCGATGATGCCCTGCTCCTTGGCGACGCTCTCGTCGGTGAAGTACGGAGTCGTGACAAGCCTTATGAGCAGCTCGAGATTCTCTTCAAAGCCCTCGTCGCACTCGAAGTAGTACGCGGTCATGTCGCCGTTAGTGTACGCGTTGGCCTCGGCCCCGCGCGCCGAGAGCATGTTCAGTGCGTTGCCCTCCGGGAGGTCAAACATCTTGTGTTCGAGGAAATGCGCCACACCCGCCGGTGTCTCGACACGTCTGCCGTCCAACGTGAAGTTGCGCATCGCCCCGCCATAGTTCACGGCCATGAACGCGCGCTTTTTCTGAAATCCCGGCCTGGGCACGACATAGACCATAAGCCCATTTTCCAGTCTACCGGACCAGAGCGTGTCACCCACTCCGGGGTATTGCTTGGAGTGCATTATCATTCCGCAGCCTCCTCGTCCTCGCCGCACAGGAAGTATATCGCGTCGCATTCGGTCCCGCGGGCAATCCCGGCGACCTCGTCGGCCGTCACGCCCTCGCAGGCCGCGGCGAGCTCCTCGGGTGTAATTTCGGCGCCGATGATGTTCATTTTCAGGTAGTATACCATGAGTTCCACCGGGTCGTCCACGACCAGCCGGAGCGCCTGGGCGCAGTATCGCCGCGCCGCGTCGAGCTCCTCGGAGCTTATCTCACCGCGCCCAACCTTGTCAAGCTCGGAGAAAATGCCCTCCAGGGCCACGTCGTAGTTGGCCTTGTCTATGCCGCTGTGGACATACAGCAGGCCCTTCACGTCGTCTATGCCGCTGCTGGCGTAATAGCACAGCGAGCGTGCCTCGCGTATCTCGCGGAACAGCTTGCTCGTCGCCGTCCCGCCGTATACAGCGTTGAAAACGCGCAGCGCCGCCATGTCCGGCTCCTCCATGCACTCGCCCAGACGCCAGCCTATGGCGAGCTTTCCCTGTTCGACGTCCATCGTCTCTTTGAACACGCGGGGCTTGTCCTCGAGCGCGTTCATGCGCACGTCCGTGCCGATATCGAAGTCGAGCTCGCCGCGCGGCAGTGCGCTCAGCGCCGGCAGCATGGCCTCGCGCACGGCGGCAAAGTCCTCCGCGCCGCAGTAAAACACCTCTACCGGGCACTTAGCCAGCAGCTCGCGGTAGCGGCGGGTCAGCTTCGTGTAGTGGATGCTCTCGGCCTCTTCAGGGTCGCGCAGTACGGCGGCGGACAGTTCCTCATACGAGCACATGAGCTCTATCAGCCGCTCATAGGCGTAGGAGACGCGGTCGTTTTTAGACGCGCGTATGCGGCCGGCGAGCTTTTCGCGCTCGCTGTTGACGTAGTCGGGCAGCAGCAGCCCGCCTCGCGTGTTCGGCGCGAGCAGCAGCTCGCCCAGCAGGTTCGCGCACTCGGCCAGCTCGCCCGCGCCTCCGGGCAGGAAGCGCCCCTCGGGAAAGGTGGAGTAAAAGCCCATGGCCTTCACTTCGCCCACTCGCAGCGTTATCGGCACCGCCATTGCGCCGTAGAGCTCCTCCAGGTAGCGCATAACACTCGCCATATCCGGGTGCCGCACCGTGCCGCGGCGCAGCACGGAGGGGATTATCGCGTCCAAATACGCGTGCTCGTGGTCAAGCTGCGCGAGCAGCGTGACGCATAGCGCCGCGCTTTTGAACTTGTCCGTCCTGAGCGCGCTCAAAAACACGCCCGGTATTATCTCTTCACGGCGGTAATCCATTCGTTTCGCCTCACAATACCGCTGAAATTGGGTCTTGCGTAGTTTATCATTATATCAGATACTTCTTATTTTAGCTACAGTTAAACCTTTTTGGCCGGTAAATTCTTTGTGAACATTCCGCTCTCGCCGGGCGTTTTTACCTCAACTCCGCCGTTTTGCGGCAATTTCGGCTCCCCGGGCGCAAGGCTCATACCTGCCAGGCCCTCCAGCGCCGCGCGGTAGAACCAGCCGGCCGAGCCTGTGTACCAGCTCCAGCCCGCCTCGCCGTACCGCTCGCGGTTTGCGTAGACGTCGGCGGCGATAACAAACGGCTCGGCGCCGTAGTTTTCGCCGCGCTTTAAAAGCGCGAGGAGGATATCCCGGCCCTCGTTGTACATGCCGGCTTTGAAGCACGCGAGCGCGAGCCAGATTGCGCCGTGGGTGTACTGCCCGCCGTTTTCGCGAAAGCCCGGCCCATAGCTGTTGACGTAGCCGGCATTTTCCGTGCCGTCGCCGAACGGCGGGTCGAAGAGCTTTACGACCCCGGCGCGCTTATCGAAGAGCGCCGCCACCGCCGATTTCAGCGCCGTGCGCACGCGCGCTTCGTCGCAGAGCGCGTACGCCGCCCAGGCCTGGGCGATGATGTCTATCTTGCACCCGGCGCTCTCCTTCGAGCCGAGCGGCGAGCCGTCGTCAAAGTAGCCGCGGCGGTACCACTCGCCGTCCCAGGCGGCCTCTATGCCCTTCACACAGCGGCGCACCGCGCTTGTCAGTACGGTCGCCGAGGGCGTGTCGCCCCGCTCCTGCAGCAGCTTGGCAAAGCGCCCGGCCGTGTGGGCAAAAAACTCCGTGAGCCAGACGCTCTCGCCCTTACCGGCGG
>CAYXVA010000009.1:4170-13203 GCA_964467975.1 uncultured Oscillospiraceae bacterium
GTCGCCCGTGGCGTCTATATACTCGCACACCGCCCAGGGCAGCCACAGCAGATCGTCGGATATGCGCGTACGCACGCCCTTGTCGGGCGCGCCTCGGTGCCACCAGTGCATGACGTCTCCTTCGGCGTACTGGTGCGCGCAGCAGTCGAGTATGCGCGCCCTCGCCGGCGCGCTGTCCACCGCGAGCAGGTTCACTGCGTCCTGGAGCTGGTCCCGGAAGCCGAACGCCCCGCCGCTCTGATACAGCGACGTGCGCGCGAGCATGCGGCAAACCAGCGCCTGATACACCGCCCAGCCGTTCATGTACCGGTCGAGTTCCGGATACGGCGAAGTAAAGCGTATGCGCGTGCACAGCCCGGCATAGTGCTCGAGCGTGCGCTCAAGGGCCGCCTTCGCCTCGGCCGGCCCGACCAGGGCGCGCAGCGCGCCGTCTCCACAGCAGCCGCAGACGATGACGAGCGTCTCTGCCCTCGGCAGCTTCACGCCAAAGCAGGGTATGAGCCCGGCGCCGGCCTCCCCGCCGGTGTGTCCGGCAGACCACGCGGCCTCGTCGCAAGTGTAGGCCACGGCCTCGTGGGAAAACGCGGCGGCAAACTCCATGCCGCTTCGCCGGTTTTCGGCGCGCAGCACGCCGTTTTCCATACGCGTCGCGGTAAAGCACGCGTCGCGCGCCTCGGCCGCCAGCTGCAGCGAAGTGTGCCAGAGCACCTCGCCCGGCGCGTTTTCTATTATAAGCACCCGCGCGGACTCGTCCGGCGGCACAAAGGCCGTGACGCGCGCGCCGAGCTTTTCCCAGCGCGCATAGCCGAGGCCGTATTCCACTCGGCACTCCTCGCCGGATTCGTTGGCAAACAGGCTCGCCGGGCCGCTGCCCGTCATGACCTCGAGCGTCTCCGGCCCCGAGGCCGCGCGCTCGGCGCAGACCCACTCGTTCACGCGCCCTTCGCGCGCGTTGTCCGTCCACATATTGCCGAGGCCGCAGTCTGCGGCCAGATAGCCGAAGCGTCCGTTCGAAAGCGGCAGCGTCCACGCCTTTTTGGGCAGCGCTCCGCGCACGGTGAAGCAAAACGCCCCATCGCGCCAGCAGTATTCAACTTCCCCGCCGCGCCTCGGCGCGCCCAGCGGAGAGCGCAGGGCGAAAGCGGCATTACGCCGTTCGGCCGGCGTGCCGTTTGAATCGAGCACGACGGCGGCAGAGCGCTCCACGGCGTCCGAAAGCGCAGCGTCGACGGTGTGTATGCCGGCGCGCGCACCCACAAGCGAGTCTAGCCCCGCGCCCGCCACGGCGCGTGCGACGGCCCTTGCATCGCGGCGGTGGTAATCCGCCCTGTCGTCCGTGATAAAGACGAGGTCCGCCCTGACGCCGCTGAGCCTCAAAAGCGAGTGCCGCGCGGCTATGGCGGATATTTTGTCCTCCTCGCCGTCCAGGGCGCGCGCCGCAACTATCGGGTAGTCGCCCGAGATCCCGGCTGCCCACAGCTCCTCGCGCATCGGCGGGTTTTCGCTCTCGATTCTCGGGAAGGCGAGCCTCCCCGCCAGCTCGGGCACGCTTCCGAGCGCCTCGGCGCTCAATCCGTAAACCGCCCCGAGCGCCGAGGCGAGGTCGGCTATCTGTCCCGCGCCGCAGTGCAGCGTGCGCTCGGCCGCCTCGAGGGCGAGCTGTTTTGTGGCGCCAAAAGCCAGTGCAAAGCGCGCTCTGAACGTACCGCCCGGCGCAAGCTCTGCCGCAACGCGCACGGTCACATACGGGTGCGCAAGCCAGCCGAGCGGCTCGCCGTCGATGTTCGCACGAAAGCCCGCCCCGGCGGCGTCGGTGGCCAGGCACAGCCAGCAGCCGCTCGCGCCCTGGCGCGGAAGCCGCCGTATGAGCAGCGCCCCCGCCTTAGTTTCGGCGCGCATGCCCAGCCGCCAATAGGCCGGGTGAGCGGCGTAGTCCTCGCTCTTTGCAAGCGTGGGCTCCAGCTCGAGCGTCAGCTCGCCGGACACGGCTTTGCGGGCTGTGAGCTCCACTATGCGCACTTCCGCCGTGTCCCTCGCCGAGACGCCGGAGACGACCGAAGCGGCCAAGTCCTCGCTCTCGCCGTCAAAGCGCAGCAGGCCGCCCTGGAGCCGGTAGTCAAACTCCAGGCCGCCCTTGGCGCCCGGCAGCGGCAGCAAATCTGTCTCTTCGCCGCCGGTGATCAGCCGCAATCGCACCCCCGCCGGGCCGTGCACGGCCGACTCAAAGCCCCTGTAGATGCTCACGCCCCCGGCCTGGGCGTTCGACATCCCCGCCGCCGTGACGAGCAGGCTGTAAACCCCGTTGGAAAGCGGATACACCTTGGGCTCGCTTGTCGGGACGCAGCGCGCCGAGTCGGACGCGACCCTAGCGCGTCGCTCTCTGGGCCGCTCGGGCCGCTCAAAGCCGCGCCGGTGCAGCGTGAGGGCGCCCTCCGGCGCGCGCTCGGTCAGCAGCGGCGCGAACGCGGCCATGGCCGGCTCGGACATAAAGCGGCGGCGCATGACGCCGTCCAAAAGGCAGTTTGCCGCCGAGATGAGGCTCATGCCGAGGTGGTGCGCCATGACGCAGCGCACTACCTCTCCCCTTCCGTAGGCGCAGCGGCGGGGCGTGAAATCCACCGCCTCCCACAGCCCGTAGCGCCCGCCGGCGTCGAGCTGCGCAAAGCGCCTCAAATCCCGCGCCGCGGCGTTTGGAGCTACGGTCAGGGCGAGGTAAGCGGCATAAGGAGCGTAGACCGTGTCCTTGTCCATGCCGCGCTGCAGCGCCAGCGAGGCGCAGCCGTGGGCCTTATATCTGTAAGACAGCGCGGCGTCAAGCGAGAAAAACGCGCTCTCGCTCTGGCCCCACGGCGCGCCGTCGGGCACATCGCGGCGCTGCACGTACAGGCAGAACCGCGCGCTCTCCCAGAGCAGCGAGCCGCGCTCAAGCGGCAAAAACAGCTCCGGCATGAGGTATTCGAACATTGTCCCCGTCCAGCTCGCCAGCCCGCGATAGCCGTCGCGGCCCACGAGCGCGCGCGAAAGCTGCCGCCAGTGCCGCACAGGCACCGCCCCGTGGGCCACGGCATAGTAGCCCGTGAGCCTCGCCTCGCTGGCCATGAGGTCGTAGCAGCCCTCGCCGCTCTTCCCCGTACCGGCGTCATAACCTATCCTGAAGAGCCGTCGGGACTTGTCATAGAGCGCGGCGAAGTCCATGCCGTCGCGCAGTTTCAGCGCGCGGGCGGCAAGGTCGGCGCGGCCGTACTCGGTAAGGCCCGCTGCAACGGCCGTGAGGCTCGCGGCGAGGTTGCCGCTGTCCACGGTGGAGACATACGCGGGCGCGAGCGGCAGCTGCGTGCGCGTGTCGTACCAGTTGTAGAGATGCCCGCGCCACTTGGGCAGCGCCTCGCAGGTCGTCAGCATGCCGTCTATGAGCTCGAGCGCTCGCTCCTTCGTCGCCGCGCCCAGATCTGCCGCAGCCAGGGCGCTCGCCATAGCCAGGCCGATATTCGTCGGCGAGGTGCGCTCGGCGACGCCCACTGGCGGCTGTTCCTGGTAGTTGTCCGGCGGCAAAAAGCCGCGCTCCGGCGTGCAGAATTCGTCGAAGTATCGCCAAATTTTCCCGCACTCGTCGAGCAAAAAGCGCCGGTTTTCCCGGCTCAAGGGCGTGTTTTTCTCCACATCCACGCCCAACGGTACAGCAAAAAACACGCCGAAGAGCCAAACTATGCCCAGCGTCTTGCCTGCCGGCTCGCTTGAAAACGCCAGCAGCGCCGCGCCCAGCGCCAGCTGCGGCCAGGCCGCGGCGATGAGCGCGCGCACGCCGCCCGGCAGGGCCTGGGCGGAAGTCTGCCACTGCAAAAGCCGCCTGTGCGACACCAGCATGCGCCAGAGCGCCGTAACCGCTGCCGAGACGTTCACCCACGCCTCCCAGGGCAGGAACACGAGCCTGAGCACGACCTGCCCGGCCCTGAGCGCCGCGCCGTAGAGGGCGCTGCCCGGGTGCCTCTCGCGGCCCGAGCGGCGCGTGAGCGAGCGTATGACCGCGCCCGGCAGCCCCGAGCAGAGCGAGAGCGCCGCGACTACCGCGGCGGGGAGCAGCCCTGCGCGCGGGAAAAACGCCGTGAGCGCTATCGCCGCGAGCATGGCGGGCGCGGCGAGGCTGCGCCTGACGCTGTCTATCAGTTTGAGAGTGTCCGCCGTGGAAATCCGGCCCCGAAGCCGTAGCAGCACGGCGAGGTTCTGCCAGTCGCCGCGCACCCAGCGGTGCTGGCGCTTGAAATAGGAAAGCGGCGTCGCCGGGAAGCCGTCGGTGAGCTCGGTGTCGCCCATGTACGCCCCGCGCAGCAGCGCGCCCTCTACGGCGTCGTGCGAGAGGACAAGCCCTTCGGGCAGGCCGGAGCAGCAGTCGAGCAGGGCGCGCACGTCGATGATGCCCTTCCCGGCGAACCCGCCGCGCCCGGTCAAATCCATCCACACCTCGCCGCAGGCGCTGCCGTACGGGTCTACGCCCCCGGGCCCGGCCACGGTGCGCGAAAAGCGCGTACGCTCGCTCGCGGCGAGCTCTACGCTGATGCGCGGGTGGATTATGCCTCGGCCCGAGGCCACCACGCCGCGCTTTTCGTCGACCTCGGCGCGGTTGAGCGGGTGCAGCATCGCGCCTATCAGCTCCCGCGCCGAGCCGGGCAGGAGCGTAGTGTCCGCGTCCAGGGCGAGAATATAGCGTGTGCCCGCTATGCGCCGGAAGTCCCCGGACACGCACTCGAGCTCGCTGTCCTCCCCGGCGCACAGCGCCGCCAGGGACATGAGCGCGCCGCGTTTGCGCTCGTGCGGCGTCCATACGCCGTCGCGCTTGTTCTCGCGGCGCGGCCTGACAAACAGGTAAAAGCCGCCGCCGTATTTCCCGTTCAGGCCGTCTATGGCGCGTTTTGCGCCCTCGAGCGCCGCGGCGTCGTCTTTGGTCTCAGCGCTCCCGGCCTCCGGCAAATCGGCGAGCAGCGCGAAATGCAAATTTTCCCCGCACTCGCGCGAAGCGCAACGGAAGGTCTCCAGTCTGCGCGCGAGCTTCTCGCCGTCGGCGCCCGAGGCGAGTATGCTCGAGACGGCCAAGACGGTCTTGCCCTCGTCCGGCACGCCCTCATTAAGCGCCATGCGCGGCACTACGCGCGGCGGCAGCACGTGCAGAAGCAGCGCGTCGAGGGCGTTCTTCGCGAGCTCCAGCGCCGGCAGCAGCGTAAGCAGCGCCGTCCACACGCCTCCGGAGACAAACCCTGCGGCGGCGCTTATCGCGGCGGCAAGCGCCACGGTGCCAAACGCGTAGAGCATGCCCGAAGGAGTCTTGACGCGCCGGCCCAGCGGCTGCACCAATATCCACCAGCCCACGTGAGAGCGCTTCGCGTCGGAAGAGTGCTCTTGCGCGAGCTCCAGCACCCGCGAGGCGCACTCGAGCTCGCTCATTCCCTCGCGTGCGGCTATTTTAGCCAGAGTGCGGCGGTAGAGCGCGCGGGTGCGCTCGTCCATGAGCGCATACGCCCCCGCCGGGTCGCGCGCGAGCATCCGCCCGGCGAGGTCCGCGCCGTCTATCAGCTGGCCCAGATCCGCCGTCGCGAGTGCCCGGAGGCTTGTAATGGCCGCGGCGACGCGCTGCGTGTCCGGCGCAGCCTGGGCAAATTCCTCGTCCAGCAGCTCGACCAGCCCCGCCCTGAGCGCCGCGCCCAGCAGAGTAAGTTCGCGCAGCGAGAGCGCCGTCACACACTGATAGCCGTCAAAGTACGCCGCGGCGTCCTCTGCGCGCACGTCGCCGGAGAGCCGGTACACGAGACCCTTCGCGGCCTCGCAGACAAGCGCGTCCACACGCCCGGCGCGTATTTTTGCGCGCGTATTGAAGTCCCTCGCGGCGGAGAGCGCCTCGCGCTCGACAAGATACCGGTTGTCCGCAAGCCACTCCCAGGCCGGCCCCTCGCCGTCCTTGCGGGTAAATACCACCCGGCGCATAAGCTCACGCACACGCCGCGCCTCGCGGCGGGCGGGAAAATATCCGGTCCCGGAAACCTTTTTCGCTTCGCTTTCGCCATATTCTGACAAAATATTTGCATCAAACCGTCTAGTTTTTTCGGCGTCCAAGCGGGTATACCCCCTTAATTTGCAGTACACGTTATTTTCCCCAGCACACGCGCTGCTATTCTCAAGTGTGTAAAATAAATGCTCTTGACAGTCGCAGTTTCATCGTGTATAATACGTAAGCTCGATTAGAACGGGTTTACATTAGGAGGATTATCCGTGAAAAAGGACACCGTATATCTGACGATGCTTCTGGACTACTACGGCGACCTGCTCACCGACAAGCAGCGGGAGTATTTTGACCTGCACTACAACCAGGACCTCACGCTGGCCGAGATAGGCGAAATGAACGGTATCTCCCGCCAGGGCGTGTGGGAGATAGTCCGCCGCGCCGAGGCGACCATGCGCAACATCGATGAGCGCACCGGCCTTGTCTCGCGCCGAAAAGAGAGGCGCAACGCGCTCAAGGTCATCGACTCGGCGCTCAAGCCGCTTGTAAACCACGCCGACGCGGCGGTTTCGGATGCGGCGCGCCGTTCGCTGGACGCGCTCAAGGCCCTGGACAACTGACGGAGGTACTACATTGGCGTTTGAAAGCCTTTCTGAAAAGCTCTCCGCAACGTTCAAGCGGCTCCGCGGCAAGGGACGCCTGACGGAGCAGGACATCGCGGAGGCCATGCGCGAGGTGCGCCTGGCGCTGCTCGAAGCGGACGTGAGCTACAAGGTCGTCAAGGACTTTGTAAAGCGCGTCTCTGAGCGCGCGAAGGGCGCGGAGGTTCTCGAGAGCCTGACGCCCGCGCAGATGGTCATAAAGATAGTCAACGAAGAGCTCTGCTCGCTCATGGGCAGCGAGAACAAGAAGCTCAACATATCAAGCAAGTCGCCGAGCGTCGTGATGCTCGTGGGCCTTCAGGGCGCGGGCAAGACGACAAACGGCGCCAAGCTCGCCGCGCTCATGAAAAAGCAGGGCAAGCGCCCGCTGCTCGTGGCCTGCGACGTCTACCGCCCTGCGGCCATAAAGCAGCTCGAGACCGTCGGCGCGCAGCTTGAGATACCTGTCTTTCAGATGGGGCAGGGCGATCCGGTGGAGATAGCCAAGGCGGGCATAGCGCACGCGAAGAAGTACGGCAACGACCTCGTATTTCTCGACACGGCGGGCCGTCTGCACATAGACGAGCAGCTCATGGACGAGCTCAAGAACATCAAGGCAGCAACCGAGCCGGCGGAGATCATGCTCGTCGTCGACGCGATGACGGGCCAGGACGCGGTCAACGCCGCGAGTGCCTTCGACGAGGCGCTCGACATCACCGGCGTCATGCTCACGAAGCTCGACGGCGACGCGCGCGGCGGCGCGGCTCTCTCGGTCACCGCCGTGACCGGCAAGCCGATAAAGTTCGCCGGCATCGGCGAAAAGCTCGACCAGATCGAGCCTTTCCACCCCGACCGAATGGCGAGCCGCATACTCGGCATGGGCGACGTGCTCAGCCTTATCGAAAAGGCCGAGCAGCGCATGGACGAGAAGAAGGCCGCCGAGCTCGCCGAGCGCCTCAAACAGAACAAGTTCACCCTCACCGATTACTACGACCAGCTCCAGCAGCTCAAGGACATGGGCTCCATGGAGGACATAGCGGGCATGCTCGGCATGAACCCCGCGCAGCTCAAGGGCGCGAAAGTCGACGAAAAGGCGACGGCCCACATGGAGGCGATAATCCTCGCCATGACGCCCAAGGAGCGCGAAAATCCGAACATCCTCGGCAACTCGCGCAAAAAGCGCATCGCCGCAGGCAGCGGCACCACCGTCATGGAGGTCAACCGCCTCTTGAAGCAGTACGACACCATGCTGCAGCTCTTCAAGCAGATGAACGGCCCCGGCGGCAAGAAGATGAAGCGCATGGCCAAGCGCGGCGGCTTCCCCGGCCTCGGCGGCATGGGTGGCACGGGCTTCCCGGGGATGTGAACCAGCCGTTCCCTCCCTCTCTGAGGGAGGTGGCCCGCGAAGCGGGTCGGAGGGAGTTTTATTTGCAGCACGCAGAAATATAAACTCCCCCAGCCGGCTCCGCCGGCAGCCCCCTCGGGGAGGGGGCGATAATGAATACACAGCTTTGAATCCGTCACAGACGGCTTCAAATATATGCAGTTAACAACATGGAGGTGAAAATACATGGTAAAGATCAGGCTTCGCAGGATGGGCGCCAAGAAGGCCCCCTTCTACAGGATCGTCGTCGCCGACTCCCGCAGCCCGCGTGACGGCCGCTTCATTGAGGAAATAGGCACTTACGACCCGCTGAGCGAGACCAATTCTCTGCGCGTCGACCTCGAGCGCGCCAAGTACTGGATCGCCAACGGCGCCCAGCCGACCGACACCGTCAGGGGCCTGCTCAAAAAGGCGGAAGCTTAAGGAGCTGCAACTAAACGATGAAAGAACTTTTGACCTACATCATACAGAGCCTCGTCGAGAATCCCGACGAGGTCTCCGTGACCGAGCGCAAAGCCGAGGGAGAGACCGTCTTTGAGGTCAAGGTCGCCGAAGGCGATACGGGCAAGGTCATCGGCCGTCAGGGCAGGATCGTCAAGGAGATCCGCGTCCTCATGAAGGCTGTCGCCCAGAGGAAGGGCAAGAAGGTTTCTGTGGAAATCGTCGATTGATTCCTCGCACTGCGTGCGGGCCAAACGCCCGCACGCAAAAGGCTTTAATCTGGTTTTAGCGGCGGGGGTCTCCCGCCGTTTTTGGTATGGTGACACTATGAAAGAGAAATTTATCGAAGCCGGAGAGATAGTCAACACCCACGGCGTGCGCGGCGAGGTCAAGATAATGCCCTGGACCGACACGCCCGAGTTCCTGCGCAAGATAAAGACGCTGTACGTCGACGGAGAGGCCGTGCGCATCCTCGCCTCGCGCATACACAAGGGCGCTCTGCTCGCCACGCTCGAGGTACAAGCTTAGTCACGGGTAAGCTTGCGATGCAGACGATGTGGCTTGGATGCCTCAGGTCC
>CAYXVA010000010.1:0-13088 GCA_964467975.1 uncultured Oscillospiraceae bacterium
GAAGCGAAAGGAAAAGATGAAAATGACCAGAAGAATTCTTGCAATGCTCATGGCCCTCGTTATGGTGTTCGCACTCGCCGCCTGCGGCGACAGCGGCAGCGCCGACGAAGGGGAGGACGTCCTCTCCGCCGAAGAGCTCAAGGCCCAGGTCGATGAGATTATCGCCGGACTGACCGTCCCCGAGGACGTCGACCCCGCCACCGTGCAGGGCTGCGAGGACGGCGTGCTGACCGTCGCAATGGAGTGCGCCTACGCCCCCTACAACTGGACGCAGGTCAACGACGAAAACGGCGCCGTGACGCTCAGCAACGTCTCCGGCAGCTATGCCAACGGCTATGACGTCATGATAGCCAAGATCATCTGCGACCTCTACGGCTGGGACCTCGAAGTCGTTTCCAGCGCATGGGACTCTCTGGCTCCGGGCGTGCAGAGCGGCATCTATGACGCGAACATCGCCGGTCAGAGCATGACCGCCGACCGCATGGAGCAGGTCGATATGGCCGGCCCGTACTACTACGCCGAGATCGTCGTCGTCACCACCGCCGACAGCGAGTACGCCGACGCCACGAGCATCGCAGACCTCGCCGGCGGCACCGC
The DNA here is from genome assembly GCA_964467975.1 of uncultured Oscillospiraceae bacterium. Taxonomy (GTDB): domain Bacteria; phylum Bacillota; class Clostridia; order Oscillospirales; family Oscillospiraceae; genus Scatomorpha. The sequence continues at coordinate 598 of CAYXVA010000010.1, forward strand.
CACCGCGCAGAGCGGCACTATCTGGTACGACTCCTGCCTGCCCCAGATTCCCGACGTCAACCTGATTGCCCCCGCTGAGACCGCGCCGAGCATGATCATGAGCCTCACCACCGGCCAGGTCGACTACATCTGCACCGACGTGCCCACCGCCACCGCCGCCGTGCGCAACAACGAGGGCCTCAAGATTCTTAACTTCTCCGGCACCGACGGCGACTTCCAGTTCGCCAGCGAGGAGGAGCGCGCAGAGAACGTCAACATCGGGATAAGCGTCCAGAAGGGCAACGAGACCTTGCTCAACGCCATCAACGCCGTGCTTGAGCAGATGGACGCCGACGACTTTGACACCATTATGAACTACGCGATTGCCATCCAGCCGGCAATCTGAAATTCGCAGCAGACAGTATTAACAGGGCGCGGGGACACACTCGCGCCCTGTACCCACCAAGAAATAAAAAGGGGTTTCTTTAATGGACAGATTTTCCGCCCTGATAAACGACGTCGGGCGTCTGCTCGAGGTGTATTGGCAGTCATACCTCTCCGGCATGGCCAACACGCTTATCCTCGCCGTTGTGGCCACGGTGATTGGCTTTGTCATCGGCCTCGTCTGCGGCATCCTCAACACCATACCGTATACAAAAAATGACCCGCCGGTAAAGCGTTTCTTCCTCAAGCTCATACGTGCCATTATCCGCGTCTACGTGGAAGTTTTCCGCGGTACGCCCATGGTATTGCAGGCTGTTTTTATCTACTACGGTCTGCCCTACTTTTCCAACAACGCCATGCGCTTTGACAGCACCTGGGCCGCGGCAATACTTATCGTCTCGATAAACACCGGCGCGTATATGGCCGAGAGCGTCCGCGGCGGCATAATCTCCATTGACCCCGGCCAGACCGAGGGCGCGAAGAGCATCGGCATGAACCACTATCAGACCATGACCAGCGTTATACTGCCGCAAGCCATACGCAACATCATGCCGCAGATAGGCAACAACTTCATAATCAACGTGAAGGACACCTCGGTCATGTTCATCATCAGTTTCACCGAGTTCTTTGCCCAGCACAGGTACATTGTCGGCCTCAACAACATGTACTTCCCGAGCGCCACAATTGAAATGGTTGGATATCTAATTGTCACGCTCACGGCCTCGCTCCTGCTGCGCTGGCTCGAGCGCCACATGGACGGCAAGAGCAGCTATGAGCTCGTGCAGACAGACGACCTCACCATGACCGCCGGCACCTACAGCCACCCCGACCGCGGCACGCCCTTTGACGAGCGCAGCACCGAGTTCGGCACTACCGAGGAAGAGCGCAAGCGTATAAAACTCGCGCTCAAAAACCGCAACGGCAGCACGAGAGGAGACAGATAACATGAGCGACGCAATACTTGAAGTCCGCCACCTCTCCAAGAGCTTCGGCACAAACGAGGTGCTGCGCGACATAGACTTCGACGTCCGCCCCGGCGATGTCATAAGCATCATCGGCGCCTCCGGCTCCGGCAAGAGCACGCTGCTCCGGTGCATCAACCTCCTCGAGACGCCCGCGAGCGGCGACGTGATCTTCCACGGCGAGAGCGTCATATCAGGCAAGGTCAACCCCAACAAGTACCGCGCCAAGGTCGGCATGGTGTTCCAGAGCTTCAACCTCTTCGACAACATGACCGTGCTGAAAAACTGCATGGTCGGGCAGATGAAAGTTCTAAAGCGCTCCGCCGCCGAGGCGGAGGCCAACGCCATGAAGTACCTCGAGCGCGTCGGCATGGCCCCGTATATCAAGGCCAGGCCCCGGCAGATTTCCGGCGGCATGAAGCAGCGTGTCGCAATCGCCCGCGCGCTCGCGATGGACCCCGAGATACTGCTCTTTGACGAGCCGACGAGCGCGCTCGACCCCGAGATGGTCGGCGAGGTGCTCGCCGTCATGCGCGCGCTCGCCGACGACGGCATGACCATGCTCGTCGTCACGCACGAGATGGCCTTCGCGCGCGACGTGTCCGCGAACGTCGTGTTCATGAAGGACGGCGTGATATGGGAGCAGAACAGCCCCGACGTGCTGTTCACAAACCCCGAGCGGCAGGAGACGCGCGATTTCCTCGCGCGCTTTATGGAGCGCTGAGCTGCAAAATATACGCACGCAAAAGCGGCAGACACGAAAGTGTCTGCCGCTTTTGCATACGCCTGCCCTCATCCGACGGCGGGCAGCGCCAGTTCCGCCGAGTGACTGCCTTGCAGCCTCAGCACAGGCCGGTATACGCCCTTGCTGTCGAGCAAATACGCCGTCTCGGCGTTACTCACCTCGTCCCCGGTCTCGAGCGCGCCGTAGTAGTCGCCGCGCGCGAGCTTCTCGAGGCACTCGTCGGCGGTGAGCATGCGCGCCGAGGCGGTTTCCGTGAGCGCATAGAGCCACACGTATATCTCGCCGACCTCGCCGTCGAAGAAGTCGACGCGCACCTCGCCGCCGAGACCGTCCGCGCTCGATGCCGCAAAGACATAAGAGCTGCCTACAGAGCTCATGACGGCCCCGCCGGGGATGATAACGCCCCAGGCCGCCGCGCATGAGCGCACCTCCGACTCGCCCAGATCCGGCGTTTCGATGCTCGAGAAGCCCGTTGTGATGCGGCTGAGCACGTATTCGGGGCCCGTAAAGCTGCATTGGAAGCTGTACTGCCCGTCGGCGGAGTCAATGTAAATGCCGCCGTCGTAGACCCGCTCCGCGCCCGGCTCGACGCCGAGCTCATCTAAAAAGCGCCGCGCGCTCTCCAGGGCCTCTTCCGCCGTGCAGCCTGAAGTGCGGTAGACAGGCAGCGTGCCGCCGCTGGCGAGGAAACGCTCCGCTTCCTCGGAGAAGCTGACCTCCCCGGCAGGCGCTCCCCGGTAGCCGTCCGGGAGAAACGGATACAGCTCGCCGTAGAGCGAGTTGGCCGACACGGCCCAACTTACAAAGGGCGGCGCGACGCAGATGAGCGCTGTTAGCAGCGCTGCGGCGGCCCTCTCCCTGTGTCCGCCGCGCGCATTGGTCCAAAGCCGCGCAATGGCGAAGCCGCAGACGACGCCGAGCGTGTTGTTGAAGAGGTCGTCCACGTCCGCCATCCCGACGCCGGACAGGTACTGCATGGTCTCGGCCAGAAGCGACACGAGCGCGCCGAGAGGTATGACGAGCCAGCGCAGCCGGCTCTCGCCGAAGAGCGGCGTGAACAGCGCCCCGAATGGGACAAAGATGAGGATGTTCATCAGGATGTTCGCCAAATCTATGGCCTCAAAATTCGCCGCCGCCTCGCGATAGCAGAGAAACAGCCGCAGGTTCAGCTGCCCGCCCGATCCGCCGAGGGAGAAGTACGGCGTCCTGAGCACGAGCAGGAACAAGAGCGTGAAGAAGTAGGAAGCTGTGACAAAGAGCCACAGCTTCCGAGAGCGCGGGAGCGCCCGTCCCAGCCGCCTGAGCAGCGCGGACGCGGCAAAGCACACCGCCGCGCCCAGTACGAGCGCGGCGGCGAGAGCGGGCAGGTATTCCAAAAACAGGCTGACAAAGGTGTCCATGCAGCCCCCGGTGGCGCCGCGGCGAAGTCTGTGCCTTTATGGACGGGCCCGGGCAGGCAAATGTTCCATCATTTCGGCGGCATGACGGTGGCGACGCCCTCGGTCACGACTTCGCCGTTCTGATTCGTGACATACTGTTTGACCTTGAGGATGTAAAAGTCGCGCTTCTCCTTGTAGGTTATCTCGGCAATCTCGCAGTGAGCGGTGATGGTGTCGCCGGGGTAGACGGGCTTTTTGAACGTGACCTCCTGGCCCATGTGTACGGTGCCGAGGCCGGGCAGCTGCATGCCGAGTATGGCGCCGCAAAGGCTCAGAGAGATGACCCCGTGGGCTATGCAGCGGCCGAACTGCGTCGTGGCGGCGTACTCTTCGTCGAAGTGCATGGGGTTAGTGTCGGTGGACACCTCGCCGAAAAGTTCGATGTCGCGCTTTGTGATGGTTTTCGTGCGCTCGGCGGTCATGCCGACCTTGAGCTCGGGGCCGGTGAAGCGGCAGGTTTTCTCTTCCATATGAACCTCCTTGTTGTAAAATGCGCAAAAAGCGGCCTCGGGGCCGCTTTTTGCTTTAGTGGATGAAATTAGTGACAAGCTCGTACTCGTTCTCGGGCGGATTCACGCCGTTTGCGCGGCCGAGCTCGATGCACTTGAGCAGCCAGGCCATGTTGCGCGCGAGGTTGCGCATGGTCTGCAGGCCCTCGGCGTCGCCCTTGGCCTCGCCGGGGGTCTGACCGAAGGCGTCGTTCCAGTAGCTCGACGAGACTATGGGCATTTCGCGGATGGTGAAGTACTTGTTGAGCACGTCGAAGCTCGTGACCGTGCCGGCGCGGCGCGCGACGGCGACTGCCGCGGCGGGCTTGTGGCGGAACGAGTCGGCGGCGGAGAAAAACAGCCTGTCGAGGAAAGACACGACCGAGCCGTTCGGCGAGGCGTAGTAGACCGGCGTGCCGACTACAAAGCCGTCGGCGTGTTCGAGCTTTGCGCGAAACTCGTTTACGCCGTCGTCAATGACGCACTTGCCCAGCTTGGCACATGCGCCGCAGGCCCGGCAGCCGCTTATGGGCTTCGTGCCGATGTCGGTGATTTCGGCGTCCACGCCGCACTCTCTGAGTGTTTTGGCACACTCTTCAAGCGCGAGGCGGGTGTTGCCGTGTGCGTTCGGGCTTCCGTTCAGGAGCATTATTTTCACGTTTATTCCTCCTCAAGTGTTACGTTCAAAATTACCGGAGCGTGGTCGGAGTAGTCAAAGCCTATGTCCAGAGTCTCGACGCTCTCGACGTTCACGTTCGGCGACACGATGAAGCCGTCGAGAACATAGTGCTGCTGAGTTTCGGCGTTGTACGGCGTGTTGTTCAGGCGGCAGGTGGGGCTCGCGTCGTCGTAGGCGAAGCTCCAGCCCTCGGGCAGCATGTCGCTGGTGAGCACGCCGGGCGTCCAGTAGTCCGTGTTGAGAATGGGCCAGCTTTCGAGCGTGCCAGGGAAGGTCTGGTTGAAGTCCCCGCCGGCGATGACGTAGTTGCCCGCGGCGTACTCCTCTTCGAGCACCTCGAGGAGCATTGCCGTCTGCGCGGCCTTGCCCTCGCCGTCGTCGTACGCCTCGAGGTGCAGGTTCACCACGACGAGCTGCGCGTCCGTATCCGGCAGGTCATAGCGCGTGACGAGCAGGCAGCGCTTGAGGTTGGCCGTGCGCACGGGCCAGGAGAACGGGCATGGGAGGGAAATGCGCTGCGCGTCGCCGCTGACGGCGAAGTCGGACATGGTCATGATGCCGCTGTTTATGCGCCCCATAGGCGGCCAGGGGAAGGGCACGAAGGGGCAGGAGTAGTTCATGGCGTATGCGCTCGAGGCCGCGGAGAGAGTCTCGGAGATGCCGCGCACCTCGTTCGTGCGGTAGCTGCGCGAAGAGTCGGAGTCCACCTCCTGTATCAGGTAGACGTCCGCATCGTGCTCGCGGAGTGTGCTCAATACGCCGTCGTAGTATGTAAGGAAATTTTCCTCGCTCGGCTTGCCCGAGCCTGTGCCGCCGTCCATCACGAAGTCCTCGTTCGCGCCGAGGCCGCAATATCCTATGTTCCAGGTCATGAGAGTTATGCTCGCCCCCGGCTCTGCGGCGGAGCCATAGCTGCTGACCTCGACCGTTTCCACGTCGTCCGGCTTAAACTCCGTCACGGTGAGGAAAACTACGAAAGCCAGCGCCAGGACGACTACGACGCCAAGGACGATGAGTGCGATTTTGAGTATCTTTTTGCCCATGCTTCACCTCTCAGTCGACGTAAAAGTGCCAGACCCTGCCGTCAAATTCGCGGCGTACCCTGTTCCGGCAGAGCAGATACTCCAGGTGCGCGGCGGTCTCGCCCACAGCGAACCACTTTTGCGAGAGCGGGAAGTCCGCCCAGGAGTTGGTCTTGCCGTGTACGCGCCAGCTCATTTTGCCCGAGAGGTCGTAGGGCGTGATGCCGGGGTTCTCCGCGAGGATGTTGAGCATTTCGCGTATGCGCGCGCCGTGGTGCTCGATTATCGTGCCGATGCGCTCGGCCATAGTGCCGTGCACGCTGCGGTGGGCCGGAAGGGGAAGGCGCACGTCGTAGATGCTGATGTCCATCAGGCTGTGTACATAGTGCCCGAGCGGGTCGTCAAAGTTCGGCCAGGTGGTTATGTTCGGTGTGATGTCAAAGAGGACGTGGTCGCCGAGGAACATTATCCTGTCCGCGCGGTCATAGAGGCAGACGTGTCCGGGCGAATGTCCCGGAGTTGCTATCACCTCGAGCCTGTGCCCTCCGTAGGAGAGGACGTCGCCGTCGGACACATAGGTGAATTCCGGCCTCTTGTCCTGCTTGTACTGCATAGACGGACTGTCGTCCAGGTGCGCGAGCTCCTCCTCGGAGAAGCCATAGCTGCGGTATTCCGCCTCGCGCTCCCGGCCCTTGGCCATTCCGCGCAGGAGGCGCTCGCCGTCTATCCCGCTTACATATATCTTCGAGTTGTCAGAGGCGATGTCGGCGGCGAGGCCGGAGTGGTCCGCGTGCATATGGGTGAGAAAGATGTCAGTGTTCTCCATGCCCACACCGAGCTCGCCCAGCCCGGTAAGCAGCGCGTTTCGGCACTCGTCGAGGTGGAAGCCCGTGTCTATCAGCAGGTTGCGGCTCTCGCCCTTTATGAAGTATGAATTCAGCTCCCGGAGGGGGTTGTTCGGCAGCGGCACGGGTATGGTGTAGATGTTGCCTTCGATTTGTGTGTACATTGCTTAGCTCCATTTCTTTTGTTCGTTTTTTAAATTCTACCACATCCCGCCGCGTTAGAACAGCCCCCAAATGCCGCTTTTTTAGCGCTTGAACACTATGACGCCCGCTATCATCAGCACCGCGCCCAGCGCCTTGCTCCACGTGAGCGGCACACGCTCCGTGCCCATGAGCCCGAGCGCGTCTATGGCGCACGCGGTCAAAAGCTGGCTGACGAGGATGATGCTCACGGCCGTGGCAGGGGTGAGCGAGTGCATGCCCAGCATGACGGTAAGCGTGATGATAAGGCCGAGTACGCCGCCGAGCATATAGAGCCAGTTCACTTCTCCAAGCGCTGAGAAGCTGCCGTCACGGTGGAAGATAAGCACTGCCGCCGCCAGTATCGCCGCCGTAACTTGCACAAAGGCGTTTGCCTCGCTCGTGCCTATGCTCTCGCCCAGGCGCGTGTTCATGACGCCCTGGACGCTCATCGCCGCCCCTGCGGCTATGCAGACAAGTATGCCCCACATGTGTTAATTCGCCGCCTTTCGTCATTTCGTTGAATCCGCCGTGCGTGGACACTGAATGTTTTTTAAATAATGACACTTGTGTACCGCGCGAGGATGTGCTATAAATAATGTGCGCGGTAAAAATACATTCGACCGCCTATCAAAGACGTTAGGAGGAGCTGTATGCCAGCTAAGGCCAACCCAAAGTATTATCTCGTCGAGGCCGGCGTGCTGCCGGAGGTGTTCATAAAAGTCACCGAAGCTCGCGAGCTGCTTGAGACCGGCGAGGTCCGCACGGTGGCGGAGGCGGTCGAGCGCGTAGGCATATCGCGCAGCGCCTTCTACAAATACAAGGACTCCGTCATGCCGTTCCGCGACATGCGCCACGGCAGCATCGTGACCTTCAACGCGCTTTTGCGCGACAAGAAGGGCGTGCTGAGCTCCCTGCTTGCTATTTTTGCCGATACGGGCGCGAATATTCTCACGATTAATCAAAGCATACCGACAAACGGCACGGCGCTCGTCACAATTTCGGCCATCACCGAGAACATGACGATAGGCACCGACGAGCTCATAGAGCAGGTGAGAGCGCTCTACGGCGTAATTCGTTTCGACGCCCTGGCGGGCTGAGAGGGGGAAAGGATAAATGGTAAAGGTTGCAATACTCGGCATAGGCGTGGTCGGCGGCGGCACCGTGGAGGTGATGACCAAGAACCGCGACCTCATGGCCCGCAGGGCGGGCAGCGAGATAGAGGTGAAATACATCCTATGCCGCTCCCCGCGGCCGGAGCACCCGTTCGCGCAGCTGATTGTCCACGACATAGAGACGATAGCCAACGACCCGGAGGTGCAGGTGGTCGCCGAGTGCATCGGCGGCGCGACGCTGGCCTACGAGTACGTGAAGCGCTGCCTTGACGCGGGCAAGAGCGTCGTCACCTCCAACAAGGAGCTGGTCGCGGAGAAGGGACTTGAGCTCACCGCGCTCGCGCGCAGCCGCGGCGTCAACTTCCTCTTTGAGGCGAGCGTCGGCGGCGGCATCCCTATTCTCCGCCCGATATGCCAGTGCCTGGCGGCCAACGAGATAAGCTCCGTCTGCGGCATATTGAACGGCACGACCAACTACATCCTCACCGAGATGGTGCAGATGGGCAAGAGCTTCGACGTCGCACTGCGCGAGGCGCAGCAGAAGGGATATGCCGAGGCCGACCCCACGGCGGACGTCGAGGGCATCGACGCCGGGCGCAAGATATGTATCCTGGCCGACCTGTGCTTCGGCAAAAACGTCTCGCCGAGCTCCATTACAATGGAGGGCATAACGAAGATAACCCCCGCGGACATCGACTGTGCCCGCGCGCTGGGCTACAAGATAAAGCTCCTGGGCCGCGCGATGCGCACGGGGCCGAACTCGGTCACGGCCTTCGTTGCGCCGCACCTCATCTCCCGCGCAAACCCGCTCGCGAACGTGGACGGCGTTATGAACGGCATCTCCGTGCGCGGCGACGCGGTGGGAGAGGCGATGTTCTTCGGCCCCGGTGCGGGCTCGCTGCCCACGGCGAGCGCCGTCGCGGCGGACATTATCGACTGCGTGCGCGACCCCAAAACCCGTACCTACACCGGCTGGTGGCCCAGCGAGCCCGGCTATGTCACCGCGCCGGACAAGATCTCCTGCCGCTGGATGGTGCGCACGGCCGCGCCGCTCGCGGACATCGCCGCCGCGTTCTCCGGTGTGAGGTTCATAAACACGCCCAACGCCGCCGACGGCGAGTACGCCTTCGTCACCGGCTACATGTCCGGCGAGGAGCTCAAGGCCAGGACGGCGAACATGGACGTGCGCGCGAAATACCGTGTATTGGACTGAGCGCATATTATAAAGTGCGGCAGCGCCGCTTAACAGATTATTGGAGGGACATACCCCATGCTCATAGTACAGAAATTCGGCGGCAGCTCGGTCGCCAACGCCGAGCGGATACGGCACGTGGCCGGGATTATAGCCGACAACTACTCCGAGGGCCACGACATCGTGGTCGTGCTCTCGGCCCAGGGCGACACCACCGACGACCTCATAGAAAAGGCCCGGGAGATAAACCCGCGCCCGAGCAAGCGCGAGATGGACGTCCTGCTCTCCACCGGCGAGCAGCAGAGCGTGGCGCTCATGGCCATGGCGCTCGAGGCAATGGGCCTACCCGTCGTCTCGCTCACCGGCTGGCAGGTGGGGCTCGAGACAAACACCACCTACGGCAGCGCGCGCATAGTGCGCGTCTCCACCGAGCGTATACGCCGCGAGCTGGATAAGCGCCGCATCGTACTCGTCGCAGGCTTCCAGGGCGTGGATCGCAACGACGACATCACCACGCTCGGCCGCGGCGGCTCGGACACAACCGCCGTCGCGATTGCCGCCGTGCTGCACGCGGACAAATGTCAGATTTACACCGACGTCGAGGGCGTCTACACCGCTGACCCGCGCAAGGTCAAGGGCTCGAAGAAGCTCGACGAGATTACGTATGACGAGATGCTCGAGCTCGCGAGCCTGGGCGCGCAGGTGCTCATGAACCGCTCGGTCGAGCTCGCCAAACGCTACGGCGTGATAATCGAGGTGCTTTCGAGCCTGGTTCGGAAGCCCGGCACAAAAGTTAAGGAGGTCGCAAAGCGAATGGAAGAGATGAAGATAAGCGGCATAGCAAAGGACAACGACGTCGCGCGCATAGTCGTCGTGGGCGTCCCCGATGAGCCCGGCATGGCCTTCCGCGTGTTCAACACGATGGCCCGCGCCAAGATAAACGTGGATATAATCCTACAGAGCTACGGCAAGGAGGGCACGAACGACATCAGCTTCACCGTGCCGATAGACGACGCCGAACACGCCGCCACGGCGCTCGAGGAGCTCCAGGAGTCGCTCGGCTTCGACCATTTGAGCGTGGACACCAACGTCTGCAAGGTCAGCATCGTCGGCGCGGGCATGATGAGCGCCAGCGGCATCGCCGCACTCATGTTCGAGGCGCTCTACGACGCGAAGATAAACATCCAGATGATTTCCACGAGCGAGATAAAGGTCAGCGTGCTCATCAACAAGGACTACGCCGACCAGGCGGTGCAGGCGATACACAACAAGTTCTTTGGATAATTATTTCTGGGGCGCTTTCTTTGGTCTTGGCCAAAGAAAGCGTCCCCGGCCCCCCGAAAGGAAATTCGCTGTTGGGGTTTCTGCGGGCCGACAGGAAAGGGTGCGTGTTAACTCGGGTTACAGCAGTCGTTTAGGCTGGTATCCCTAAACATGGATTTGGTTCCAGCACTGAATTCGTGCAATGGCTTCGCCGGCACTCCGTGGGCGGTATATTTGCAAGACCCGCCAGCTCGCGTGAGCGGGAAACAATCCCTCCCTTTTTGAGGGAGGTGGCCCGAAGGGCCGGAGGGAGTTTTCCCGGAAGGCATGCGCAAGCCTCAAAAACTCCCCCAGTCGGCCCCGCCGACAGCCCCCTCGGGGAGGGGGCGATGTGGTGCGGATGGTCGGCGTAGGTGCGGTAGAACGATACGCGGGTGTGTGTCGATACGCACGGGACGTCGGGGACGCCGTCCCTTACGGGGTTGTGCGTACGGTAACGCTTGCGCCTCGTTGGGTGCGCCGGTGCGTGTTTCTTGCCCTGCGAGAGAAAAGGCGGGCGATGGAAGCCCGCCCCTACAGTCGTTTTGCGCCGCCCGCAAAGGCGCGCAGCGAAGCGCACGCGCCCGAGGTGCGCAGCATGGGTTGTTGCAGCGCTCCGCCGTATTTCAACGCCCGCGCAGCGGCCCTGCAAACACACGGCCACTCAGCGGCCGCGAAGCGAAGCCGCTTATCGGTGCTTCTTCTACAAAACCGAAGTCCAGCGCAGCGAGTTCGGTTTTGAAAGGAGGAGCATCGGAGTGACTGAGCTTTCCCTCTTGCGGGGAAGCGAAGGATACGCAGATTGCGACGACGCTTCTTCCGGGACGCTTTCTTTGTGCAAGGAACAAAGAAAGCGCCCGGAAAGCCGTCATCCCGGCGGATAAGCGCCCCGGGAATGAAATCAAGACGAATCAAGACGGGAGGGAACAGCATGTACGAACTCGTGAAAATCACCGACCGGTCCTATTACATAGACTGTCCGGTGAAGATAGGCGTTTACGATACCGGAGGCGGCGTGTACCTGATTGACGCGGGCGGGGACAAGGACGCGGGGCGCCGGGCGCGCAAGATACTCGACGAGCACGGCTGGAAGTTGCGCGGCGTCCTCGTCACGCACTCGAACGCCGACCACGTCGGCGGCTGCCAGTATCTGCAAAAGCAGACCGGCTGCAAGGTGTTCGCGCCGGGGATAGAGGCGCAGTTCACGCGCACGCCCTTGCTCGAGCCGAGCTTCCTCTACGGCGGCTACCCGCCGAAGCCCTTGCGGCACAAGTTTCTGATGGCCCAAGGCTGCGACTGCGTGGATGTGACGGACGCAGCCTTCCCGAGCGAGGTGAAGGTGCTGCCCCTGCCCGGGCACTTCTTCGACCAATGCGGCTACCTGCTGCCCGACGGCACGGCCTTCATCGCCGACTGTGTCTCGAGCGTGGAGACGATGGAGAAGTACGGCTTTCCCTTCATCTACGACGTACAGGCGTATCTGGACACGCTCGACGCCCTGCCGGGCATAGGCGCGAAAATGTACGTACCCGCGCACGCGGCGGCATGCGAGGATATAGCTCCGCTCGCGGAGAAAAATAAGCGCAACACTGAGCAGCTCGGCGAGTTCGTGCTGAGGCTGTGCACCGAGCCGCGCACCTTCGAGGAGATATTGAAGCTGGCCTTCGACGAGCGCGGTCTGACGCTGACTATGCAGCAGTATGCCCTCGTGGGCAGCACGCTCCGCAGCTTCCTCGCCTGGCACCTCGACGCCGGCCGCGTCGCCGCCGAATGCGTTGAAAACCGCCTCGTCTGGCGGAGCGTATAAAAGCAAAAAGCGCCCCACGGGGCGCTTTTTGCTGCTTTATGATATGGGTATCTCCACCTGCCCTATGCGCAGCGCGACGACCTCGTCGAGGTCGAGCGGGTACTCCCAGAGGAGCTTGAAATAGAAGTCCCCGGAGTCGCTCTCGCCGCCTGCGCCTGTGCCGGTCTGCACTGTGCTGCCGTCAGCGAGGACAGCGCAGATGCGCCCTACGGGCTCGAGGTAGATCCGACCGCCGTCGTGGGTGTAGCTGATGTGGCTGCTCGTGAGCTCAATCTCACGCAACGTCATATCC